>JBFMAS010000612.1:0-39701 GCA_040755575.1 Thermodesulfobacteriota bacterium | reverse complement strand
TCGCCGGAGGAGGTGAGGGGCTTGGCGGGGGGGACGGGGCCCGCCGTTTCGGCGACAGAGCTGGAACGAGAAAGCGGCCGGCGTTCAGGATCGGCCGGCGGGGAATGGGCAGCAACGACCATGCCAGCGGCTTGCCCGGGAACACGAGAAAGTCGACGACGTAGTTGCAACGGCCCCTTGAAATCTTGCGAAAATGCTGCACTTTCATCGCATCCCGGACGCTCGGCGGGGCCGGGTGGCGAAGCGCCGTAAGGATACGTGCAGAAGCACGTCTTTCGTTGGCGAAAAAAAACTGGCAAATTTGATTATCAGCTACTGACACGCTGAGTCATCGCTGCTATTGTCTAGAGACCTTGGGGTGGTGGAGAGGCGGTTGAATCAACGCGGCGCATTCTCGTCGAGTCAGTTGGCGATTACGCTTCCGACCTCTTTGCACGCCGAACAAGGTTGGTGATTGTCGTCTCCCGGTGACCTCGTCCGACCGAGGGCAGCGGGAACAGTAGACCCGGTGGAGCCGCGAGCGGCACGCGCCGAGGTAGAACCGAGGAACAGAATAGAGATGCGAAGCGCAGCGATGTATCAGGCAGATGCAGAGCCCGCCGAGTGGAGCGATCCCACGCAGGACGAGCAAGCTCAGGCGACGGCGACGCCCTCTGCTCAGGAGCTCGGTGACGTCGAGGCCGAGGCGAAGTCCATGGAGCCCCTGGTCGGGGATCTCGACGTCCTCGGCCGCTTCTACGCCGACCTGGCCAAGACCCCGCTGCTCGACCGCGAGGCCGAGCGTGCGCTGACGACCGAGATCAGCCGTGCCCGCGACTCCGTCGTCCGCTGGCTGCGGCGCAACCCGCGCATCGTCAACGTGACGCTCACCGAGCGCGGCCGCGGCGTCATCCGTCCGACCGAGGAGTTCCGCGAGCGCGAGATCCTGCTCGTCGTCGACCGTGCGCGCCGCCTTGCCCGCAGCCCGGCGAAGCTGCGCAAGATGCGCCTGACCCGCGAGCGCGTGAGCAAGTTCGCCCGCGAGCTCGATGCGCGGCTCGAGGCGTACCGCGGCGCGCGCGACGCCATGCTGAAGGCCAACCTCCGCCTGGTGGCGGCGATCGCGCGCAAGCACGCCCGGCGCGGCCTGCCGCTGCCCGATCTGATCCAGGAGGGGACGCTCGGCCTGCTGCGGGCCGTGGAGAAGTTCGACCCGGCCAAGGACATCAAGTTCTCGACCTACGCCGTCTGGTGGATCTGGCAGTACATCGCCCGGTCGATCGACAACGACCGTTCGGTCGTGCGCACGCCCGTCCACTGGCACGAGCTGCGCCGCAAGGTCGGACGTCTGTCGCAGGCGCTCGAGAGCAAGCTGCACCGTGCGCCGTCGAAGGACGAGATCATCCAGGCTGGTGGCATCGACCAGAACCAGCTCGAGATGATGGCCGAGCCGGCGCACGTGCTGTCGCTCGACATGGAGCTCGGGCACGACGACGATCGCACGCTCGCCGAGGTCATCCCCGACGAGCAGGGCGATCGTCCGGAGGCCCGCAGCATGGCGGGCGACCTGTCGCGTCATCTGGAGACGGTTCTCACCGAGCTCCCGGACCGCGAGCAGGCCATCATCCGCCTGCGCTTCGGCCTCGACGACGACCAGGTCGAGACCCTCGAGGAGATCGGCGTGCGCTACGGCGTCAGCCGCGAGCGCATCCGCCAGCTCGAGGCAAAGGCGCTCACGCGTCTGCGCGACCTTTGCGGGTCGGCAGGGCTCGACTCCTTCCTCGAGGCCTGAGTCGGGCCATCAGGGTGACGAAAGAGCCCCGGAGGGTGACCTCCGGGGCTCTTCTTTTGCTCAGCGGAACGCACGGTAGTCGATCGCCGGGAAGATCGGGTCGCGCGCCTCGATCTCCGAGAGCCAGTCGAGCTCGAGCCGGCCCTCGAGCAGGGCATCGGCGAGGCGGTTGAAGCGGGCGAGGTGCGTGCGCGTACGCTGAACGGCATAGTTCACCACGGTGCCGCGCGACATGATGAATCCCCAGTCGCTCGCCTGCGCCAGCAGGAGCTCGCGCGCCGCCTGGTTCAAGGCGCGCAGCTCGAGGCCCGTCGCATCGTGGAAACGCCGGGCGAGCTTCGCCATGCGCCGAGCCGCAGCGTGCAGGTGGCGGTAGATCCAGTCGTTGTCGCCGGACAGCCATACGCCGTTGTAGCCGCCCTCGCCCCAGCTCGAGGCCGCGGGCTCCGCCTCCTGCGCGACCGGATGGCGCGCCAGGTAGTCCATCGGCGTCGCAAGCGCAAAGGTGTGCTGGTCGTAGGCCGCCTTGCGGATCATCACGTCGAGCCATTGCGGGCCCTCGAACCACCAGTGGCCGAACAGCTCGGCGTCGTACGGCGCGACGACGATCGGCGGATGCTGCATCGTGCTCGCGAGCCAGCCGATCTGCCGCTCGCGGCTCCGCAGGAAGTTGATCGCGTGCGCCTCGACCTTGGCGCGCGCCCACTCGACCACGTACGGCTCCTTCGCGTCGGTGTGTCCCGTGATCCGATGGTACTTGACGCCGATGGCGACGCGCTCGCCGGTGGGCGGCAGCAGCGCGCTGACCAGCCCGTGGTCCAGGTCGAAGCCCGCATCGCGGTAGAAGTCGCGGTAGTCGAAGTCGCCCGGATAGCCGTGCGTCGCGCTCCACACTTGCGCCGAGGACTCGCCGTCGCGGCCGAACGCCACGACGCCCGCGCGCGAGACGATCGGCGCCCAGACCGCGAACACGGGGCGCGGCCGGGCGTGCAGCAGCCCGTGTCCCTCGAGCACCACGCAGCGCACGCCGTGCTGCGCCAGGATGCGGTCCAGTCCGTCGTAGTAGCCGGCCTCGGGGAGCCACATCGCCTGCGGCTCGCGGCCGAAGAACCGCTGGTATTCGGCGAGCCCGATGCGGATCTGCGCCCGCACGCTCTCCTCCTGCTCTGCGAGCAGCGGGAGGAAGCCGTGCGTGGCGGGGCAGGCGATGATCTGCAGCCCACCTTGCTCCTGCAGCCGCCGGAAGCCGTGGACCAGGTCGCCCTCGTAGGTCTCGACGTACGAACGTCGTGTCCGCCGCAGCAGGTCGCGGTAGTGCACCGCGACACGGTGCAGCTGTGCGTCGCCGCGCGTGCGACCGACCTCGCTCTCCGAGAACGCGATCAGCTTCTCCAGGTGCCGGAGGTAGCGTCCCTGGAGAAGGGGGTCCGACAGCATGTTGAGGAGCGGTGGCGACAGCGACAGCGTCACGCGGTGCGGGACGCGGTCGGCCACCAGACCGGAGAGGACGTCGAGCAGCGGCAGATAGCTCTCGGTGATCGCCTCGTAAAGCCAGCGCTCCTCGAGGAACTCCTCATACTCCGGGTGGCGAACGAAGGGCAGGTGCGCGTGCAGGACGAGCGCGACGTAGCCGCGCGCTCGCGACGGCGCGTCCGGTAGCGAAGCGGAGGGGATCATCGACGCGCGACCGCCTCAAGCGCCGCGTGCGGGTGCCGTGGCGGTGGCCCCACGGGGCGCGTGTCCGAGGCGACCGGTGCTCGAGGTCGTCATCTGGCTCTCCTGGGCACGTCGGAGCAGCGCCTCGCGCGCGTCGCGCGAGGGCAGGGTGGGCGGCTCGGCGGCATGCTGGCCGGGCGGCGCGAGCTGCCGCCAGGTCGGTGCCTTCTCCGCGGCGGGCCGCGCGGGCGGCACGGTCGTCCGCCCAGACGCGACGAGGGCCAGGAAATCTCCCGCCGGCCCGAGGACGCCGAGCACGGCCCGGACGGCGCGGCACCGCCGCTGCAGGTCGACGTAAGCGCTCTCGGCGAGCGGCGCGAGCGGCACCGTCCATGCCGCGGTGCCGGCGTGGCCGGCGGCGGCGTGCTCGGCATCGGTCTCGGTGGTCAGCTCGATCTGCAGCGCGTCGCGCAGCGGGCCGGTGCCAGCCGCCGCGATCGCGGCCTCGCGACGCCGCCTGCTCGCCTCGCTCAGGTTCCAGTACACGTAGACTGTGCTCGGATCGCGTGGCAGGACGACGACGCGGTCCTCGTCGTAGCGCTCGGGCAGCGAGGCGTCGTCGAGCGCCGCACCGCGGCCTCGCCGCCTGGGCGTGCTCGCCTCGACGTCTTCCCCGTCCCCACGGCGCGACCGTACCGCCACGCCGCCGGCCAGCGCGCGCAGGGACGGCGGCTCCTCGACGTCGTCGGCAGCAGGCGTCGGCGAGATGACGCCGGCCAGCTCGAGGAGCCGCGTCGCGACGCCGATCAAGCTGCCGCCCGCGGCGAACAGCGCTCCGAGAGCTCCGGTCGCGACGCCGAAGGCCGCTTGCACGGCGCCGCCGACGGCGCGCAGCGAAACGAGATCCTGCGGAAGTGATGCCACGGCGACGGAAGACAGTTAACCGAGCGCCCCGGCGCGCGCGAGCGCCGGACGCGCTCGTCGCTCCGCTCAGCCGTCCGCGGGGAGCAGCACGACGCGGCGGTACGGCTCGCGACCGCGGCTCACCGACTGCACGCCGAAGCGCTCGGCGACCGCGTGCTGCGCACGTCGCGTCGCGGCCGGGCGGGCGAGCAGCTCGATCGCTTCGCCGTTCTCGAGCACCGAGCGCGCCGCCGCTTCCGCCTCGGCCGCCGCGTCGTTCGTCTCCAGGTCGTTGATCTCTCCCTCGTCCGCGCCACGCTCGGTGCGACGCAGGCCATCGAGGAACGCCTCGATGTGCGCCAGGCTGCCGCTGCGCAGCATGTGCACCGGCAGGTCGCGGCTGAGCGCGTCGCGCAGCTTCGCGGGCTGACGCTTCGTGTAGCTGCGCAAGGTGAGGATCACGTCCGCGTCGCGCACCGAGCGCGCGATCCGTGCCGGGGCGCCCGTCGAGTGGATCGCGCGCTCGAGCCGCTCCTCGCTGACGGCGTAGGGGTAGATGCGGATCAGCCGGCGAACGCTGCGCTTCTCGGGCGGCGTCGGCTCGTGCTCGGCCGGCCGCACCTCGACGTCGCCGTCCTCCTTGCGCAGCCGCAGCTCCGGCGACCACGGGTGCCCGCGCAGCGTCGCGTCGACCACCTTCGCGACGTCGTGGTGGACCGCGAGCCGGTCACGCGTCTGGATCTCGATCAGCACGTCGAAGGTCGGCGCCTGCTTGCGCTCGAGGACCGTCTTCTGTGTCCGTCGCCGGCGCGCCTCCTCGTCGCCCAGCGTCACCGCCTGGATGCCGCCGATCAGGTCGCTGAGCGTCGGGTTGGTGAGCAGGTTGTCGAGCGAGTGTCCGTGCGCCGTCGCGACGAGCTGGACGCCGCGCTCGGCGATCGTCCGCGCGGCCGCGGACTCGGCCTCGGTGCCGATCTCGTCGATGACGATCACCTCGGGCATGTGGTTCTCGACCGCCTCGATCATCACCGCGTGCTGCCGGTCGGGCGACGCGACCTGCATGCGGCGCGCGCGTCCGATGCCCGGATGCGGGATGTCGCCGTCGCCCGCGATCTCGTTCGAGGTGTCGACGACGATCACGCGCTTGCCGGACTCGTCGGCGAGGACGCGCGCCGCCTCGCGCAGCAGGGTCGTCTTGCCGACGCCCGGCGGCCCGAGCAGCAGCGTGCTGCGGCCGGACTCGATCACGTCACGGACGATCTCGACGGTGCCGTACACCGCGCGACCGACCCGGCAGGTCAGCCCGACCACGTCGCCCGCGCGGTTGCGGATCGCCGAGATGCGATGCAGCGTCCGCTCGATGCCCGCGCGGTTGTCGCTGGTGAAGGCGCCGACGCAGGCCGTCGCGTGCGCCAGGTCGTCCCGCGTCACGACGTCGTCGCCGAGCCACACGGAGCCGCCCGGGAAGCGTGCTTCGGGCTGTCGGCCGAGATCGAGAACGATCTCGAGCAGCGTCTCGAGATCGGGATGCCGCGCGATCGCGGCGCGGACGGCCATAGGCAGCACGGCGAGCAGGAGCTCGATGTCGTCTGTGGTCTGGACCTGCGACCGATTCACGACCGACAGCGTGAGGGCTCTCCTCCGGCCGACCCCGGCCGAGCTCTAGTGGCGCACCTCGAAGGCGGCCTTCAGCGTGCTCAGATGCTGCAGCTCCTCGCCGAGCTCCCGCAGCCGCTGGTGCAGGCGACCTGCCTCCTGGCTCGCCCACTCGAGCTCGGGGAAGCTCAGGCGCTCGACCGCCTGACGGAGCTGCCCGTAGATCTGGAGCAGCTCCCCCGTGCTGCCGATGCCGCACTCGGCGAACCGTCGGTCGACCTCCTGGTTGAAGCGAAAGATCGCTTCCACTTGCTGGATCGTCTGCTCCACTTGGATCGTCACGCGCCCTCCCGTCGCGCCGGGTTCACCGATGCGACGATCCTACCCCGGGGCCGGCGGAGGTGGAAGCGCCGGACGCCTTGCTCTAACGTACGCCGAGCCCGCGGCCGAAGCGGAGAAGACAGGGGGGTGCCGGTGCAGCAGGTCAAGAAGATCCTCGTCGCCATCGATTTCTCGAAGCTGTCTCAGGAGGCCCTCGACTATGGGATCGGCCTCGCACAGGAGCTGGGTGCACGGCTGTCGGTGCTCTACGTCGTCGAGCCGCTCGAGTTCACCGGGGTCGACGTGCTCGGCGGTACGCCGATCGCGACGCAGTCGATCATCGAGGAGCACCTGAAGCAGGCGAAGCAGGAGATCGAGCGGGTGCGCACGCGCAAGCTCGGCAAGCTGCCCGGGGCGACGGTAGCGGTACGGCTGGGCCGGCCCGCCGAGGAGATCGTCGCCGCGGGCGGCAAGGGGCGGTCGAACCTGATCGTCCTCGGGACGCACGGGCGCTCGGGCCTGTCCCACCTGCTGATGGGCAGCGTGTCGGAGCGAGTGGTGCGCCACGCCGCGTGCCCGGTCCTCGTCGTTCCGGCGCGAAAGAAGTGATTGAGGGCGAGCGTTTGTCTGGTAAGCCTTGAGACGGTGGCGACGAACGACGACGGGATTGCGCGCCTCACGAGGCGCGCGTGGGGCGCCGGATGAGCGGGCGTGACGACGAGCGCCGCGGCTTCGGCGGCCGTCCCTGGGACACCGGCCTGCGTCCGACGCCCCGTCGCGAGGTCGACCCGCGCGGCGGGGACGCGGGGTCGCCGTTCGGCGGCGCGAGCTGGGGACGCGGCGTCGCGGCGGACGTCGAGGGCGCCGAGGACGACGAGGAGTCGGGCGAGACGCCGCGCCGGCGGCGGGGCGTGCCGGAGCCGTCGCCGTATCCGCGCAAGACGGTCGCTGCACTCGGTGCTCGCGCGAAGATCGTGCGTGATTCGGCCGGCGTGCCGCACGTCACCGCAAAGACCGAGCGCGACGCCTATGCGGCGCTCGGCTTCTGCATGGCGGAGGACCGCCTCTGGCAGCTCGACGTGCTGCGACGCCTGGCGTGCGGCCGTCTTGCCGAGGTGCTCGGCGAACCGTTCGCGCGGCACGACGCGTTGATGCGTACCGTCGGCATCCCGCGCCGGGCGGCGGTCGCGGCGAACCGGCTCGAGGGCGTCGCGCGCGACGTCCTCGCGGCGTTCGTCGGTGGGCTCAATGCCGTCCGTGCCGAGTCGAAGCCCGAGGAGTGTCGCGTCCTCGAGTACGAGATGGAGCCCTGGACGATCGCCGACTCGCTCGCCGTCGAGCTCTACGCGACGTGGGAGATGTCGCTCGAGACCTGGCCGCACAAGATGCTCATCGCCCGTGCGCTCGCGACCGCGGGGCTCGAGCGCGCACGCTGGGTCTCGCCGCCGGGCCTCGATCTCGGCCTGGTGCCGGAGCAGATCCTCGCTCTCTGGCGCCGGCTCGATTTGCGCATCCTCGATCACGTGACGGCAATGCCCGCCGGCGGCGGCAGCAACGGTTGGGCGGTCGGGCGCGAGCGTGCGGAGGGCGGCGCGATCGTCGCCGGCGACCCGCACCTCGCCACGACGTTGCCGAGCGTCATGTACCTCGCGCACCTGGAAGCGCCCGGCTTCGCCGTCGCCGGCGCCGCGCACGCCGGCGGTCCGGTGCTGCAGCTCGGGCGCAACAAGCACTGCGCGTGGGGCGTGACCAACTTCTCGCTCGACGACGCCGACTGCGTGATCGAGGAGCTCGACGGCATCGGCAACTTCCGCACGGAGAGCGGCTGGTCGCCGCTCAACCGCCGCAGCGAGCTGATACGGGTCCGCGGCGGCGAGAGCCTCAAATTCGAGGTCGCCGAGACGCGCAACGGGCCGCTGCTCTCGCACCTCGTGAGCCAGCTCGACGGTCCGCATGCAGAAATGGGCGTGCTGGGCATCGCGCTTCGCTGGGGCGTCAACTCGCTGGGCTCCGCGTTGCCCGGCTGGCTCGCGCTGGCGCGCGCGTCGAGCCTTGCCGAGGTCGAGAAGGCGGCCGCGCTGCTCGACAAGGGGCCGCTCGCGTTGAACCTGTACGCGGCGGACGCGACGGGCGCCGTCGGGCACTGGGGTATCGGCGGCTTGCCCGTGCGCGAGGCCGCTGCCCGGCTTCCGGTCCGCGGCTGGTGCGGTGAGGGTCGCTGGACCGCAGTCAGCGGGCTCTCGGCGGTGTGCGCCCAGCGCAGGGGCGACGTCGTGGTCACCGCGAACGAGGCGCATCTCGACGCGCGCACCGCCAAGTATCCCGCGCATGCGTACGGCGATCACGCGTACCGGGCGCGGCGCATCCGTGAGCGTCTCGCCGAGCAGCCACGCGTCACGGTGGACGCGTGCCGCGAGCTGCAGCGCGACGTCGTCGATCTCGCGGCCGTCGACGTGCTGCCGCACGTGAAGCGCGCTCTCGCCCGCCCGGAGGTCGCGAGCCATCCGGCGCTCGCGCGCGCGGTACCCCTGCTGCAGGAGTGGCAGGGCGAGGCGCGCGCCGACTCGGGTGCGGCGGCGCTGTTCTACGTGGCGATGTTCGGGCACCTGCTGCGCGACCTGTTCCCCGAGCAGCGCTTCGGTCCGCTCGCGCGGATGTGGCGCTTCGCCTGGTGGGGCGTGGCGAAGATCGTCGCCGCGCCGACGTCGCCGTGGTTCCCGACCGAGGACGACAAGGACCGGGCGCTCGTCGGGGCGTTCGGTCGCGCGGCCACCTGGCTCGCCGAGACGCGGGGCGACGATCCGTCGTCGTGGTCCTGGGGGGCGCTGCACGAGCTGGCGCCGCGCCACCCGCTGGCCGGGCACGAGAGCTTCGCGGCGGGCGCGCCGGAGCCGTGGGCGGCCCCGGGCTCGCCGTTCACCGTGCTGCAGCATCGCCTCGCCGGTACGGCGCCGCCCTATCCGATCGTGCTCTCGCCCGTCGCTCGCATGATCGCGGACCTGTCGACCGACGAGGTGAAGCTCGCCTTGCCGACGGGGCAGTCGGGCCAGGTGCGTAGCGCGCACCTGCTGGATCAGGTCGAGGCGTGGCGCCGCGGCGACTGCCTCACGCTGCGGCTCGGTGTCGAGGTGACCGGCGACACGACCGAGCTCGTGCCCGGCTGAGCCGCGGCCTCAGCTCAGCGTCCCGGCGGCGTGCAGCTCCGCGATGCGCCGCTCGTCGTAGCGGAGCACCTCGCGCAGCACCCAGTCGGTGTCCTCGCCGAAGCAGGGCGCCGCGCGCCAGACGCGCAGCGGCGTTCCGTGCAGCTTGTAGGGGATGCCCATGTGGCGCCGAGCGCCGATCTCGGGGTGCGGTAGCTCGACGAAGTAGTCGCGCGAGCCCAGGTGCGGGTCCTCGTGCAGGTCCCTATTCGTCATCGCGGGGAACGCGGCGATGCCGGCACCCTGCAGGAGGTCGCGCACCTCCTCGGGGGTGCGCGACGTGCACCAGGCGGCGATCAGCTCGTCGAGCACCTCCTCGTTCTGCTTGCGCGCCCGCACGGTCGCGAAGCGGGTGTCCTCGACCAGCGCCGGATCGATCAAGCCAGCCAGCGCGCGCCACTCGGCGTCGTCCGCCACGACGATCGATACCCAGCGGTCGTCGCCGGCGCAGCGATAGACGGCGTGCGGTGCCCACAGGACGTCGTGGTTGCCGTCGCGCTCCGGGGCGCGGCCCGTCATCGTGTAGGCGAGGATCGCCTCGGGGAGGAGCGCCATCGTGCTCTCCCACTGCGACAGGTCGATGTACTGGCCGTGCCCGGTGCGGCGGCGGTGGATCAGTGCGGCCAGAACGGCGACCGCGCCCTGCAGGCCGGCCGTCGGATCGCCGTACGAGATACCGATGTGCATGGGACGCCAGCCGCGATAGCCGGTTACCGAGGAGAAGCCCGACAGCGGAACCTGCGCCGGCCCGTACGACACGTACTCGCTCTCCGGGCCGGTCGCGCCGTAGCCCGAGAGCGAGATCATGATCACGTCGGGCTTCAGGGCGCGGCACGCCTCGTAGCCGAGGCCCATGCGATCGATCACCCCGGAGGCGAAGTTCTCCACCACGACGTCGCTCGCCCGCACCAGGTCCTTCGCGATCTCGAGCGCCGCGGGATCCTTGAGGTTCAGCGCCAGGCTGCGCTTGCCCTGGTTGTACTGGTTGAAGTAGCCGGAGCGGTTGACCCCCGGCTGACCGTCGGGCCACGGGGGCAGCAGGCGCGTCACGCAGGTGCGCGACGCCGACTCGACGCGGATCACCTCCGCGCCCAGGTGAGCGAGCTGCAGGCTGCAGAACGGACCCGCCCATACCCAGGTGAAGTCCGCGACGCGAACGCCCTCGAGGGGCTTCCTGCGGCTTTTCCCGGCGCTCATGCGACCGCCCCCGCGGCCCGCAGCGCCGCGATCTCGCTCGCGCCGTAGCCCAGCTCCGTCAAGATCAGGTCGGTGTCCTCGCCGAGCCGCGGCGCGCGCTTGCGGATCCGCCATGGCGTCGCGGCGTGGCGGTAGGGCGCGCCCGGCATGGTGACCGTGCCGCCGTTCCCGTCGTCCAGCATGGCGAAGAAGCCGCGTGTCTTCAGGTGCTCGGAAGCGAGCAGGTCACCCATCGTCGACACCGGCGCGAACGGGATCCGACGTGCCTGCGCTCGGTGATAGAGCTCCTGCACGGTGAGGCCGGCAGCATACTCGGAGAGGAAGATGTTCAGCGCGTCCCAGTTCGCCGCGCGCGACATGCGGTTGTCGAACAGCTCCATCGTCGCCCACTCCGGGTTGCCCGCCAGCTCGACGAAGCGCTGCCACTGGTGCTCCTCGACGCAGCAGATGAAGATCCAGCCGTCCTTGCACTCGAGGAAGTCGAGCGGCGCGATCGGCTTTTGCCCGAGGCGTGACGCGACGAGGCCCATGTAGGGATAGAACTCGTACGTCATCTCGAGGATCGAGGTCAGGCACTCCTGGACCGACACCTCGACGAGCTGGCCTTCCCCGGTTGCGAGTGCGGACAGCAGCGCGCCGAGCGAGCCGACTGCCGCGTTGAGCCCTGCCTGGAAGCCGGCCTGCTGGCCGAAGCCCTTGAGCGGCGGCATGTCGTCGCTGCCCGGGCCGCCGCCGTTGAGCGTCGCGACGCCGCCCGCGCACCAGAGGTTCAGGTCGTGCATCCGCAGGTCGCGGTGGGGCCCCGTGAGGCCGAACGGGCTGATCGAGGTGACGACCAGGGCAGGCTTGCGTGCGCGAAGCGCGCGGTCGTCGAGGCCGAGCCGTTCGATCGCCTCCGGGGCGACGTTGTGCACCAGGAGATCGGCGCTCGCCGCGAGCCGCGCGAGCACCTCGCGACCGTCGGCACGCTCGAGGTCGACCGCGATGCCGTGCTTGTTGCTGTTGAGGTAGAGGAACAGCCCGCTGCGCTCGGGATCGGGCGAGCCGGCGAACGGGCCGCGCCGGCGCGCCGTGTCGCCGCGCCCCGGCTGCTCCACCTTGATCACGTGCGCACCGAGGTCGGCGAGCTGCTTCGTTGCGTAGCTCGCCGAGACGAAGTCGCCACACTCGACGACGCGGATGCCCGCCAGGGCGTCGCTCTGGAGGTCGATGTCCGCCACTGCGCCCGTTCTCAGACCAGCGTTTCGCGCGGCAGGCTCGCGAGCAGATCCTCGGCGGTCTCGGGCTCCTCCTCGCGGCCGAGCGCGACCAGCAGCTCGGTGTGCGAGTAGACGCTCGCCGGCCACTCGCGCAGCACGCGCCAGTCGCGGGAGGACTCGCCCGGTGCCAGCACGCGTACCGTGCCGGCGTCGGTCAATCCGATCGCGGCGCGGCCACGCGGCGTGGTGGAGAACCACACGTAGCCCGAGATCCCGCCCATGGTGACGAAGTACATCGACGCCGGATCTAGCCCGATCCCGTGGACCGGGCAAGCTTGGCCGCGCAGCGGTCACCCGCTATGCAGCGTCGATGCTGCGTGTCGGGCTGACGGGCGGAATCGCGTGCGGGAAGAGCCTCGTCGCGGGCTTCTTCACGGCGCGCGGCGTGCCGGTCGTCAACGACGACGACGCCGCACGCGACGCGGTCGCCAAGGGCAGCGACGGGCTCGCTGCGGTGGTGCGCGAGTTCGGCGACGAGGTGCTGCTGCCCGACGGTGCGCTCGACCGGCCGAAGCTCGGTCGCATCGTCTTCGCCGACGACGTGCTGCGACGGAGGCTGATGGGGATCACTTTTCCCTTCATCGGCCGGCTGCTCGAGCAACGGTTTGCGGCCGCAGAAGCCTCGGGCGCACCGATGGTGGTCTACGAGTCGGCGCTGCTGATCGAGAACGGCGGCCACGAAGCATGGCGACCGATCGTCGTCGTGCGCGTCGACGAGGCGCAGCAGCTCGAGCGCCTGCGCGCACGCAACGGGCTGACGCACGAGGAAGCGGTCGCGCGCATCGCCTCCCAGATGCCGATCGCCCGCAAGGCGGAGCTCGCCGACTACGTGATCGACAACTCCGGTACGCCGGCCGAGAGCGAGCGCCGGTTCACGCGCGTCTACGCGGAGCTCGAGGCGCGTGCGCGCGGGCGTGTCGCTCAGCCCTGAGCGGTCTCGCGAACGAGCGGCTCGAGCTCGCCGTTCGCGTGCATCTCGCGCACGATGTCGCAGCCGCCGATGAAGCGCCCGTTGATGTAGACCTGCGGGATCGTCGGCCAGTTCGAGAAGCGCTTGATGCCCTCGCGGATCTCCGGGTCCTTGAGGACGTCGACCGTCTCGTACGGCACGCCGAGCTCCTCGAACACCTCGATCGTCGCGGCCGAGAAGCCGCACATGGGGAACGAAGGGGTCCCCTTCATGTAGATCACGATCCTGTTGCGCTCGATCGCCTCGCGAATGCGCTCGTTGGTGTCCATTGTTCGTCTTCCTTCCGATGCCTGTCCGCGGCTCAGGCCTTGGCCGCCTGCGCCGGGGTCAGCGTCTTGAGCGACAGCGCGTGGATCGTCCGGCCGTCGACCGCCGCTCCGAGCGCGGCGTAGATCATCTGGTGGCGCTCGATGAGGGGCTTGCCCTCGAACGCCGATGCCACGACGCGCACCTCGAAGTGGTCGCCGGTGCCCGTGTAGTCGCGCACTTCGGCGGTCGCGCCCGGGATGTGCTGCTCGATGCGCTGCCGGATCTCCTGCGGGCTCATGGGAACGAGATAGGTTAGCACCCGGGTCGCGCACTGGAAACGGGCGCGCCGCCGCGGGACGTCACCCCTAGCGACGCGCGGCACCCTTGCGGTGCGAGCTGTAGCCGGGGAAGAGGTGGGCTCCCGGAACGATCGTCGCCGCGACGTTGTTGACCGCCGTGCAGGCCTCGCCGAAGTCCGCCGCCAGCACACGGACCTTCCCGGGGTAGGTGGCGCCGTCACCCGCGGCATAGATGCCAGGCGCGTCGCTCGCCATGCGCGAGTCGACCAGCACGGCGTCGCCCTCCAGGCGGACGCCGAAGCGGCGCAGCGCGCTCGCGTCCGCCTGGAACGCGTAGCAGGGGAGGACGAGGTCGGCCCGCTCCTCGCGCCGGCTGCCGTCGCGCCGGTCGGTGAGCCGCGCGCGCTCCACCCGCTCCGTGCCGAGCAGCGCGTCCAGGTCGTGGAAGGGCAGGAAGCGCACCGGCGACGCAGCCAGCTCGTGGCGCATCGCCTCGCTTGCTGCGAGCCGGTCACGACGGTGGGCGAGCGTCACGCGTGCGCCCTGCGCGGCGAGCCCGAGCGCGAGCTGCACGGCACGCTCCGAGCCACCCAGCACGAGCGCCTCGCGCCCGGAGACGCGCTCCGCAGGAGGAGCATGGTAGTGCAGGCCGCGTCCCTCGAAGCGCGCGATCGCCGGGTCCTTGATCCGCTGCGGCGCGAAGCTTCCGATGCCCGCCGCGAGCAGTACGGCGCGCGCCTGGTACGCGTTGCGTACGCCGCCGCCGTCCGAGGTACGGCGCGTCCGCAGCACGAGGCCGTCGTCGTCGCGGGCGAGGTCCTCCACCTCCTCGGCGAGACGGACGTCGATCGGGAAGGCGCGCATCTGCGCCGTGAGGCGGTCGACGAGCTCGGACCCCGTCACCGCCGGAAAGCCCGGAACGTCGTAGATCGTGCTCTCGGGATAGAAGGTCGAGATCTGGCCGCCGAGCATCGGCAGGGCCTCGAGCAGGACGGTGTCGAGCCCGCGAAAGCCGGCGTAGTACGCGGCGTAGAGGCCTACCGGCCCCCCGCCGACGATCACCAGCTCAGCGGCCCGGGTGACCGACGAGCGTGGGACAGATGCCGAGGGCTCCATGCTTGACGGCCCGCGAGTACGACAGGACCTCGAGGCCCGACTCCTTGAACCCGCCGACGTTGAGCAAGCCGCCGTCGAGCGACGACGTGGACGACCAGTCCCAGCGGTCGGCGAGCAACCGCGTCCTGCGCGCCGCCGCGAACGCGAGCGTGTCGAACGCGATCTCGGCTGCCCGGCGCCGGCGCCACGGTGTTGCGCCGGCGCGGCGCGCCAGCGCCTGCTCGGCCAGCGGGTACGTCTTGTTGATGGTCTCCGGCCACGGCTCCTTCGCGGCGAGAGCCCAGCCGGCCTCGACCGGCTCGACGCCCGCCACGGGGTCGCCGACGAACCAGGGCTCCTCTCCCGCAAACGCGACGAGGCCGTCGCTGCGCCCGCTGCCGACCTCCGCCAACGTCGCGAGCGTCAGCGGACGCCCGTCGGGCAGCGTCGCGGGCCGGTAGACGAGGATGCAGCCCGACCGCTGTGCGGCCTCGGCCGTCTCGCGGGCGAACGGGATCAGGGGCACCGAAGCCGGGTCGCTGCCGAGCAGCGCCGAGAGCGTTGCGGGCTCGATCAGGTCGTCGCCGAACAGGCGGCGGGCTTCTTCGAGGTCGAGGCTGCTCATGGGCGGGCTTGCTTTAAGGCGTCGGCGAAGCCGCGCGCAACCGACGACGCTTCACCCACCGAGGTGGTGCATCGAGCGCTCGACGGTGGAGATGCCGGCATGCAGCTCGTGGCCCGTCGGCTTCGCGCCGACGGCGCGCAGCAGGATCGCCGCGATCTCGTCCTCGTTCGCGCCGCGGCGCAGCGCGGCTCGCACGTCGAGCTCGTCGTCGCGCAGGAGACAGAGGTGGAAACGACCGTCGGCCGTGAGCCGCATCCGGTTGCACGTGCCGCAGTAGGGCTCGGACACCGGGTTGATGAATCCGACGACGCCGGCTGCCTCCGCGAAGCGATAGTTGCGCGACTCGTCGGCCGCGCTCGCGGGCGGCAGCGGAAGGAGCGCGCCGAGCGCGCGCTCGACGCGCGCACGGGTGTCGACGTTCGACACGAACGCGTCGACCGCGACGCGCGCGCACTCGCCGCCGCCGAGCGGCATCAGCTCGATGAAGCGGACGTGCCAGTCGCGCTCGAGCGTGAGTCGTGCGAGGTCCACGACGTCGTCCTCGTTGTAGCCCTTGACGACCACGCAGTTGAGCTTCATCGGCGTGAGGCCGGCTGCGCAGGCGGCCTCGATGCCGGCCCAGATGTCCTCGAGCGTCGCCCACCGCATCACGCGAGCGACGCGCTCGCGATCGAGCGAGTCGACGTGGACGTTCACCCGCTTGAGCCCCGCCGCGGCGAGGGCCGCTGCGAGCCGCGGCAGCAAGATGCCGTTCGTGGTCAGCGCGACGTCCACGATCCTGGGGACGCGAGCGACCCGACCGACGATGTCGATCAGGTCGGGACGCAGCGTCGGCTCGCCGCCGGTGAAGCGCACCTTGCGGAAGCCGATGCCGGCCGCCGCGCGCACGACGCGCTCGATCTCCGCCGCCGTCAGCAGGCCCTCGAGCGGCGCGTACGCGGCGCCTGCGAGCGGCATGCAGTAAACGCAGCGCAGATTGCAGTGGTCGGTGAGCGAGATGCGGAGGTAGTCGATCTCGCGCCCAAAGCGGTCGAGCGGCATCCGCAGGAGAAGATAGTGTGGCGCCTGACCCGACGCTAGAAGGCGGCGCCGCCACGCCGCATCCGGCGCGACGCCGAGCGAAGCCGGCTAGGCCGTGCGCGCGAGCAGGTCCTCGGCGAGGTCGGCGAGCGCCGAGCGGAAGGGCGACGGCGGCAGAAGGCCGATCTGCGTGCTCGCGCTGCGGATGCGCTCCGCGGCGAGCTCGCGGACGCGCGCGATCACGGGAGAGGTGCGCAGGGCCGCCAGCGCGCGATCGACGGTCACCGCGCTCGGCAGCTCGCTGAGGAACGCGGTGCGGACCTCGGGGATGTCGAGGCCGAGGACGATCGGCAGGGCGGGCGCGCCCTCGCGCAGGTCACTGCCGACGGGCTTGCCGATCAGCTCCGCTGGGCCCAGGACGTCGAGCAGGTCGTCCACCATCTGGAAGCCGAGGCCCATCTCGTAGCCGAGCCGGTACATGCCGTCGACGACCTCGTGCGAGGCGCCGGCGAAGCGCGCGCCGATGCGCGCCGCCTGGCTGAACAGCGACGCCGTCTTGCAGCCGGCGATCGCGACGTAATCGTCGAGCGTCACGCTCGGGTTGCGCTTGAAGCGCCGCTGCATCACCTCGCCCTCGCACAGGCTCACGCAGGCGTCGGTCGCCCAACCGACGACGGTGTCGTCGAACCGCCCGGCGACGCCGAAGGCGCGCGTGAACAGGAAGTCCCCGGTGAGCAGCGTCATGCCGACGCCGTGGCGTGCGAGCGGCGACGGTCGGCCGCGTCGAGTGCGACCGGAGTCGAGGATGTCGTCGTGCAGCAGCGTCGCCGAGTGGATCAGCTCGAGCGCGGCGCCGACGTCGATGGTGTCGCGCGGATCCTGGCCTCCGTTCGCCCGGAACACGAGCAAGGCGAGCGCCGGCCGCACGCGCTTCCCGCCCGAGTCGATCAGCTCGCTCGCGATCTGCGTGAGCTTGCTCTCGCGCGAGACGGCGAGCTCGGCGATGCGCCTCTCGACCGCTGCGATCTCGTCGGTGATGAGGGCGAGCGGGCCGAGGTAGCCCGCGACGGCATCGGCGGATGGGGTGGAGGCGGTTGGCATCGAAGACGTGGCGGGGCGACCGACCGCGGCCGATGATTTCACCGTTCGGTCCTCTGTCAAGTTTTGGCCGTCACCGACCGCCTGTTATAGGTTCACCCCGTAGCCGAGGTCATGAGCGACGACAAGCGGACACCGGAGCGCGTGCGCGAGCTGCTCGGCAGGGTGAAGTATCCAGGCTTCCCGCGCGACATCGTTTCGCTCGGCATGGTGGCCGAGATCCACGGCGGGCAGGCGGATCTGGAGATCGCGCTGCGGCTCCCGGGGGGACGGACCGACGTGCCGCCGGTGCTCGAGCGCGAGGTGCTCGCGCTGCTGCAAGAGCACGGTATCCGCGCGCGGCTGGTGCCCGCCGCAAGGCCGGCCGACGCGGCCGCGCCGAGCGAGGCGCCGCAGGCGCATGCGGATGCCGCCGAGCTCCCGGGCGTGCGTGCCGTGCTGGCGGTGTCGAGCGCGAAGGGCGGCGTCGGCAAGTCGACCGTCGCGACGAACCTCGCCTGCGCGCTCGCCGCCTCGGGGCTGCGCGCCGGCTTGCTCGACGCCGACGTCTACGGGCCGAGCCTGCCGATCATGATGGGCACCGTGGCGCGTCCGCACGCGGCGGGCGGCAACCGCTTCCATCCGGTCGAGCGCTACGGCGTCCGCTGCATGTCGATGGGCTTCTTCCTCGACGACACGTCGCCGGTGATCTGGCGCGGTCCGATGGTCGCGGGCCTCGTGCGCCAGTTCCTGAACGACTGCGTGTGGGGCGAGCTCGACGTGCTGGTCGTCGACCTGCCGCCGGGAACGGGAGACGCGCAGCTGACGCTCGCGCAGAGCATCCGCATCGACGGCGCGGTCGTCGTGACGACGCCGCAGCAGGTGGCGCTGCGCGACGTCGTGCGCGGTGCCGCGATGTTCCGCCAGGTGAACGTCCCGATCCTCGGCGTCGTCGAGAACATGAGCGTGTTCGTCTGCCCGGAGTGCGGCGAGCGCGACGAGATCTTCGGCCACGGCGGCGGCGAGGCGCTCGCCGCTGCGACGGGAGCGCCGCTGCTCGCGACCATCCCGCTCGACGTCCGCATCCGCGACGAGGGCGACCGTGGCCATCCCGTGGTGCTCGCCGCGCCCGGGTCGGAGCCCGCGCAGATCTACCGCCGTCTCGCGGCGACGCTGGCGCAACGGCTCGGCGTCGCGGCCCCGCCGCAGCCAGTCGCGACTGCGTGAGCCGCACGGTTCAGATCGCCGTCTCGCTGCTGATCTCCGCAGCGGCCGTCTGGTTCAGCCTGCACGGGGTCGACCTGGGGAGCTTCTGGAGCGATCTCGCCGGCGCCCGCATCGGCTGGCTCGGTCCCATGGTGTTCTTCGCCGCGGCCTCGATGTGGCTCCGCGCGCGGCGCTGGCGGCTCTTGCTCGAGGGTCTCGGGCCGCTCGGCGATACCCCCGTGTTCTACGCGACCTGCATCGGATTCATGGGCAACATGGTGCTGCCCTTGCGTGCCGGCGAGGCGATCAAGCCGCTGGTGATCGCGCGCGGCGGTCGGATCAGCATGCCGGCTGCGCTCGCCACCGTCGCCATCGAGCGGCTTCTCGACATGGTGATGCTCGGCCTGTTCGCGGGCATCACGCTGCTGCTCGTGCCGGCCGGGGACTTCCTGCGCAGCGCCGCCCAGACGATGGTCGTGCTGGTCGCGGTCGCGATCGCCGTGCTCGTCACCGTGGTCCGCTACGCGCCCTGGATCGAGCAGCGTACGCATGGCGTCGCAGATCGCCTGCCGGCGTTCGCCGGTCGCATCGTCCGAGAAGGCGCGCACGGGTTCCTGCGCGGCGTGGGCGGGCTGCGCGACGCGCGTACCCTCCTCGCGGTCTTCGTCTACTCCGCGCTGATCTGGCTGGTGGCGGTGTTCGGCTTCATCACGGGCGCCTTCGCCCTCGACATCCAGGCGCCGCCCCTGCCGCTCGGCTTCGCGACGACGGTCGTCGTCGCGGCCGCGGTCTCGGTGCCGTCGGCGCCCGGTTTCATCGGCGTCTTCTGGGCCGGGTCGGAGATCGCCCTCGGCCTGTTCGGGGTGCCGAAGTCGCTGGGCTTCACCTTCGGGGTGCTGAACTGGCTCGTGCAGATGGTGGTGATCATCGGGCTCGGCATGTGGTCGATGTCGCGCCTCAACCTCTCGCTGGGCGACGTCAAGGCCGCGCCGAGCGAGGTCTCGAGCTCCGCATGAGGCTCACCGACAAGACCGTCGTTCTCGGCGTCACCGGCGGCATCGCGGCTTACAAGGCCGCGGAGCTGGTGCGCGTGCTGCGCGAGCGCGGCGCGCGGGTGCGAGTCGTCATGACCCGCAACGCGCAGCAGTTCATCACGCCGCTGACGCTGCAGACGCTTTCCGGGCACCCGGTCGCGACCGACCTCTGGGACCTGACGCAGGAGTCGCAGATCGGCCACATCGACCTCGCCGACTCCGCCGACGCGCTGCTCGTCGCTCCCGCGACGGCGAACGTGGTGGCGAAGCTGGCGTACGGGCTGGCCGACGACCTGCTCACGACCGTCGCGCTCGCCACGCGCGCCAAGATCGTGCTCGCGCCGGCGATGAACGTACACATGTTCGACAACCCGGCCGTGCAGGAGAACCTCCAACGCCTGCGCGCACGCGGCGTGCGGGTGGTCGCACCGGACGCCGGCTCACTCGCGTGCGGCTACGAGGGGCAGGGCCGTCTGCCGGATGCCGAGGTGCTCGTGGAGGAGGTCGGCGCGGCGCTCGCGCCGCAGGACCTCGCGGGGGAGACCGTGCTGGTGACGGCCGGCCCGACGCGCGAGTACCTCGACCCGGTGCGCTTCCTGTCCAACCGCTCGTCGGGGAAGATGGGATTCGCCGTCGCGCGCGCCGCCGCGCGCCGTGGCGCCCGCGTGGTTCTGGTCGCCGGGCCGACGGCGCTGCGCGACCCGCGCAACGTCGACGTGATCCGCGTCGAGTCGGCGCACGAGATGGCCGCCGCCGTGGACGCGCACGTCGCGGACGCGTCGGTCGTGGTGGCGGCCGCGGCGGTCGCCGACTACCGGCCGAAGCGCCGCGCCGCCGACAAGCCCGCCAAGGTGCAGGGCACGGTGAAGCTCGAGCTCGAGACCACCCGTGACATCGTCGCGAGCATCGGCCGCGCACGGCGTGACCGTATCGTCGTCGGCTTCGCCGCGGAAACCGGCGATCCCGTCGCGCGGGCGCGGGAGAAGATGGCGCGCAAGGGCCTCGACCTCGTCGTCGCGAACGACGTGACGGCGGAGGGCGCCGGCTTCGACGTCGAGACGAACGTCGTCACGCTGATCGAAGCGCGCGAGGAGCGCCGGCTGCCGCTGCTCGACAAGGACGACGTCGCGGATGCGATCCTCGATCGCGTCGTGGGGCTGCGCGCGGTACGGGGCCGCGGGCGCACTCCCGGGAAGCCCGCAAAGGCCGGGCGTCGAGCAACCGGCGAGCGGCTGCGTCTCGCGCGTCGTCGCTCGCGCTGAGAGCGCTGCGGGGCCGTCAGGCCTGCGCGCTGCCCTGGATCTGCGCCTGCGCTTCGAGCGCCGCTTCGAGCTCGGGGATGAAGCCCTGCACGAGCGCGTGCTCGCGCTCCATGTCGAGCACGCCGCGGCGTGCGAGCGCTCGCAGCCGCTTTCGGATCTGGTTCGCGCGCGAGAGGTTCTCCGCGCCGGTCGGGTCGGCCGCCTGGCAGCTCGACTCCTTGCCGTTGATCAGCATGTCCACGATCGCGTCGGCGCTCAGCGTGTTGAAGCGGTCGATGTCGGAGCGCTCGAGCGGGTAGCGCTGGCTCCCCGTCACGCGCTGCATGACGTTCTGCCAGTACTCGAGCCGCTGCAAGGCGAGCAGCGAGTCGAAGATCCGCTTGTTGGTCTTGAAGGAGAAGAGCGTTCGTTCGACGACGCGCTCGACGAGATCGTCGCAATGCGGATAGACGTGCGCCGCCACCACGGTGAGAACGGGCCAGCGCTCCGGCTCCTGGTTGGCATCGAAGCGGGCTTCCCAGTAGACGTGGCGCATCGGCCGGGCACGAAAGCTCGTGATCAAGCGGATCGGGAGATAGTAGTTGTGCGAGAAGGTGTCGCTGGTCAGGTGCGAAAGGTAGCCGTAGGCGAAGGCGCGCTCCGGATCGGTGCGTGCGGCCTCGAGCACCGACCAGCCCGTCCGCCAGTGGTGGCAGTGCGTGTAGAGGCTGCGCGTGAACTTCTTCGCCTGGATGATGTCCGCCCCGATGCAGCCGTAGAGGTACTCGTACGGATGGCGCGCGAGGAGCGCTTGCAGGGCGGGCGTCAGCAGCGCGAGGCGGTCGAGGACCATCGAGCCGTGCACCAGGTGTGTCACCGGACCCCAGGCGAGCGCCTCCTCGGGCAGCCCGAGCAGGACCCCGACCACGAGCGCGACGGCCGCCACCGACGACCCGAGCATCATTGCGCAGCACAGGGTAAGGACTGCGCGGGGATGGCTCAATAGTGCAACGCGAGATTCGCAAGCTCGCCTGGCAGCTCGCGGCACACGGCGAGTGGCTGGCGCTGTCGGGAGCGCGATCGATTCCGCTCGGCCTCGCGCTGCCGGGGAGGGACGGTATGCGGGCGAGCGGCGGCGACGA
Source organism: Thermodesulfobacteriota bacterium (assembly GCA_040755575.1). Classification (GTDB taxonomy): domain Bacteria; phylum Desulfobacterota; class Binatia; order UBA12015; family UBA12015; genus DATCMB01. Next base: position 17,837 of record JBFMAS010000612.1, on the reverse strand, counting down.
GCAACGACCCGACGAGGCACGCACGCCGGAAGCGGCGCAGCCGGCCGGCGATGCGCCGGACCTCGACGCGCTGCGCGGCGCGATCGGCGATTGTCGCCGCTGCCGGCTCGCGGGCGGCCGCACGCAGATCGTCTTCGGGGTCGGCAACCCGAGCGCGCGCTTGATGTTCGTCGGCGAGGGGCCCGGGCGCGACGAGGACCTGCGCGGCGAGCCCTTCGTCGGCCGCGCGGGCGCGCTCCTGACGGACATCATCGAGAAGGGCATGCGGCTCCGCCGCTCCGACGTCTACATCTGCAACGTCGTCAAGTGCCGTCCGCCGGACAATCGCAACCCCGAGCCGGACGAGGTCGAGGCGTGCTCGCCGTTCCTGCTGCGCCAGATCGATCTCGTCGCGCCGGAGGTGATCGTCGCGCTCGGCAAGTTCGCCGCCCAGACCCTGCTGCGCTCGACGACGCCGATTACCAGGCTGCGCGGCGTCTGGCACGAGTACCGCGGCATCCCCCTGATGCCCACGCTGCATCCGGCCTACCTGCTGCGGAATCCGGGCGACAAGAAGCTCGTATGGCAGGACATCAAGCTGGTGATGGCGCGGCTCGGCTTCGACCGCTGAACGCCGGCCGGCTCGGGCTCGCCGGCGTGGCGGTGGCGCTGGTCGCGGCGGTGGCTGCCGGCACCGCGTCGACCGCCACGACGCCGTCGCCCGCACCGTCCCAAACGGCGGACGCGCAAGCGACGCCCGCCGGCGGGCACGTCAATCTCCTGACCATCGACGGCACCATCAACCCGGCCGTCGCCGACTACGTGAAGGACGGCATCGAGCGCTCCGAGCGCGACGGCGCGGCGGCGCTGCTCATCGTCATCGACACGCCCGGCGGCCTGCTCGCCTCGACTCGAACGATCGTCAAGGAGATCCTCGGCGCGCCGCTGCCGACGCTGTCCTACGTCGCGCCCAGCGGAGCAGGCGCGGCGTCCGCGGGAGTCTTCATCGTCATGGCGGCCGATGTCGCGGCCATGGCGCCCGGGACCAACATCGGGGCGAGCACGCCCGTCCAGGGCAGCGGCTCCGACATCGAGGGCGCCATGGGCGAGAAGGTGAAGAGCTTCACCGCCTCCTTCGCGAAGGCGATCGCGACGCGCCGCGGCCGCAACGTCGAGTGGGCCGAGCGCGCCGTGCGCGAGGCGGTGTCCGCGACGGACGAGGAGGCCCTCGAACTGCACGTCGTCGACCTCGTCGCGGGCGACGTGCGTGACCTGCTGCGCCAGGCGAGCGGCCGCGAGGTCGCGATCGGTGACTCGACGCGCAAGCTCGATGTCGCCGACGCGCGAGTCGTCCCGCTGGACATGCGGCTCAAGCAGCGCGTCCTCGACCTGCTCGCCGACCCGAACATCGCCTATCTCCTGTTCCTCGTCGGGCTCCTCGGCCTGTATCTCGAGCTGTCGCACCCCGGGACGCTCGTTCCCGGTGTCACCGGGGCGATCTGCCTGCTGATCGCGCTCGGCGCGTTCCAGGTCCTGCCGATCGACGCGACCGGGGTCGCGCTGCTGCTGCTCGGCATCGCGCTTCTCGTGGCCGAGCTCTTCCTGCCGAGCTTCGGGATCGTCGGCGCCGGCGGTGTCGTGTCGTTCGTCCTCGGATCGATGCTGCTCTTCGACGCGGACGAGCCCGGACTGGCCGTCGACCGCGGCCTGATCGGCGTCATCGCGGGCGCCTTCGCGATCGCCATGCTGGCCGTCGCGACCCTCGTCGTGCGCTCGCAGCGGCGTCCGCCTTCGACCGGCCGTGAGGCGCTTCTCGGGGAGATCGGGGAGGCCCGCTCGCGGCTCGCGCCGCGTGGTACGGTGATGCTGCAAGGCGAGCTCTGGCGTGCCGTCGCGACGGCCGACGTCGAGCGCGGAGCGCGTGTGCGGGTGATCGGCGTCGACGGCTTGACGCTGCGGGTCGAGCCCGTCGACGCGGTCGATTCGCGGAAGGAGGCGAGCGAGGAATGATCCAGCCCTTGGCCATCTTGGTGGTGCTCGTCGCGGTGCTGGTGCTGAGCGCCGTGAAGATCGTCCAGGAGTACGAGCGCGGCGTCGTGTTTCGTCTCGGGCGTGCCGTGGGTGTCCGCGGCCCCGGCCTGGTGTTCATCATCCCGTTCATCGAGACCATGCGCCGCGTGGACCTCCGTACCGTCACCATGGACATCCCGCCCCAGGACGTCATCACGCGCGACAACGTCTCGGTGAAGGTGAGCGCGGTGCTCTACTTCCGCATCGTCGATCCGATGAACGCGGTGATCGCGATCGAGAACTACGTCTACGCGTCGAACATGATCGCCCAGACGACGCTGCGCAGCGTGTGCGGCCAGGGGGATCTCGACGACCTGCTCGCCGAGCGCGAGAAGATCAACGAGCAGATCCAGCGCATCGTGGACGAGCAGACGGAGCCCTGGGGCGTCAAGGTGACGGCCGTCGAGATCAAGGACATCGACCTGCCGCAGGAGATGCGCCGCGCAATCGCGCGCCAGGCGGAGGCCGAGCGCGAGCGCCGCTCGAAGGTCATCGCGGCCGAGGGCGAGTACCAGGCGGCGCAGCGCCTGGCCGACGCGGCCGGCGTGCTGTCGACGCACCCGATGGCGCTCACGCTGCGCTACCTGCAGACGGTCGTCGAGGTGTCGAGCGATCGCAACACGACGACGATCTTTCCGATCCCGATCGAGCTGCTACGTGCCTTCGTCGATGGCAAGTCCGGCTGACGCGCCGAGCGAGCGAAGCTCCGGCGCACCGGCCGCGGGGTTCGATTACCACCTGCCGGCGGAGCTCATCGCGCAGCATCCGGCGCCCGATCGCGACGGTGCGCGTCTCCTGGTGGTCAGGCGCCACGGCGACGTGGCGGCGGTGCACTCGTCGATCGGCGAGCTGCCCGGCTGGCTTCGCGCCGGTGACGTGCTGGTCGTCAATCGAAGCCGCGTCCTTCCGGCGCGCCTGCGCGCCCGGCGCGCGGGGGGAGGCGCAGCGGAGGTGCTGCTCGTCGCGCCGCTCGGCGCCGAGCGCTGGAAGGCGCTCGTCCGTCCAGCGCGCCGGCTGCGTCCTGGGCAGCGCTTGACGCTGGTGCGGCCGCCGCATGCGCCGGGCGCTGCCGAGGCAGCGGCGCGCCCCGAGGTGAGGATCGTGCGGCTCGCCGAGGGCTACGCCGAAGTCGAGCTGCCCGTGGGCGAGGACCCGGCAGAGCTGCTCGCGCGCTTCGGCGAGCCGCCCTTGCCGCCGTACATTCGGCGCCCGGACGGCGCGCTCGCCGAGGACTGGCGGCGCTACCAGACCGTGTTCGCCGCCGAGCCCGGCTCGATCGCGGCGCCGACCGCGGGGCTCCACCTCAGCGAGCGGGTCCTTGCGGCCCTGCGCGCCGCGGGCGTCGAGGTCGCTGAAGTCGTCCTCCACGTGGGGCCGGCGACGTTTCTCGCCGGGCGTCCCGGGCGCGCGCCGCTCGCCGTCGAGCCCGAGCGCTACCTGATCCCGCCGGCGACCGGCGCCCTGCTGCGTGCCGCGAAGGGACGCCGGCGGATCGTCGCCGTCGGTACCACGACGACCCGCGCGCTCGAGTCGGCGGCGCGCGCCGGCTGGCCCGAGGGCATGCAGCAGACGTCCCTCGTGCTCGCACCCGGCGACCGGTTCGAGGTGATCGACGCGCTGCTCACCAACTTCCACCTGCCCGGGTCGTCCCTGCTCGCGCTGGTGGCGGCGTTCGGCGGCGTCGAGACGATGCGCCGGGCGTATGCGGAGGCGGTCGGCGCCCGCTACCGCTTCTACAGCTACGGCGACGCGATGCTGATCGCCTGACGGCGCAGCGGCCGCGGCCTCGCGAGCAGAGCCGCGTCTGCTAAACGATCGGAATGCCCGCCCACGCCGCAGACGGCGCCGCCGCGAGCGCCCGTGCGCCGCAGCTCGGCTTCGAGGTCTTGCGCCGCGATCCCGGCAGCGGGGCGCGTCGCGGGCGTCTCCACACGGCGCATGGGCCGGTGGAGACGCCCGCCTTCATGCCGGTCGGCACGCTGGGCGCCGTGAAGGCGATGGCGCCGTGGGAGGTCGAGGAGCTCGGCGCCGAGATGGTGCTCGGCAACGCGTACCACCTCGCGCTGCGGCCCGGCGCGGAGGTGATCGCGCGCCACGGCGGCCTGCACGCGTTCTCCGGCTGGCGCGGCGCGATCCTGACGGACAGCGGCGGTTTCCAGATCTTCAGCCTGAACAGCCTCTGCCGCATCGACGAGGACGGGGTCGAGTTCAAGAGCCACGTCGACGGCAGCCGGCGCTACTTCCGTCCCGAGGACGTCATCGCGCTCCAGGAGACGCTCGGCGTCGACGTCGCGATGGTGCTCGACGAATGCGTCGCGGCGGACGCCGGCGGTGCGGCGGTGCAGCGGGCGGTCGAGCGCACGACGCGCTGGGCGCGCCGTGCGCGGGACGCTCGTCGGCGCGGCGATCAGCAGGTGTTCGCGATCGTGCAGGGCGGCATGGACCCCGCCCAGCGGGAGCGTAGCGCCGCCGACCTCGTGGCTCTCGGCTTCGACGGCTATGCCGTGGGCGGCCTGTCGGTCGGCGAGGCGCGCCGCCTCACGCAGCGCGTCGCCCGGCACACCGTGCGGCTGCTTCCGGAGGATCGCCCGCGCTACCTGATGGGCGTCGGCACGCCGGAGGAGCTCGTCCGCTTCGTCTCCATGGGCTTCGATCTGTTCGACTGCGTCCTGCCGACGCGCAACGCGCGCAACGGCATGGCCTTCACCTCGGAAGGCAGGCTGGCAATCCGCAACGCGGAGCATCGCGAGGACACGCGCCCGCTCGACCCGGTGTGCGCGTGCGTCGCGTGCCGCCGGTTCTCGCGCTCCTTCATCCGCCACCTGTTCGTGTCGAACGAGATCCTCGCGGCACGCCTGCTGACCACGCACAATCTCCATTTCTACCTCGATCGCATGACGCGGCTGCGCCGCGCGATCGAGCGCGGCGAGCTGCACCAGGAGGCGGCGTCGATGGGAGTCGACCTCGACGCGCCGGACGGTGACGAGCTTCGCCCCGAAGAAGAAGGACGAGACAGATGAACGAAGGCGGAGGAGGCGCGCTCGGACCGAACAGCCCGCTTTTGCAGCTGGCGCCGTTCGCGATGATCCTGGTCGTGTTCTACTTCCTGCTGGTGCGCCCGCAGCAGCGGAAGGCGCGCGAGACCCAGCAGATGCTGGACAACCTGAAGGTGAACGAGGAAGTGATCACCACGGGCGGCCTCTACGGCAGGATCGTCCGGCTGGCGGACAAGGTCGTCGTGATAGAGATCGCCCCGAAGGTCCAGGTCCGGATCGAGCGCTCGTCGGTGAGCCAGGTGGTTCGCAAGTCGGGGTCGGACAAGGGCAGCGAGGAGAAGTCGGCATGAATCCGGGCAACGTCGTCTACCGCATCATCGCGCTCGCCGTCCTGACGATCGGCGCGCTCGTCTACCTGTCTCCGCTCGTTCTCCCGGCGAGCATGCCGCTGCCGAGCTTCGTCGCGCGCGAGCCGCTGCACCTCGGCCTCGACCTGCGCGGCGGCACGCACCTGTTGTTCTCGGTCGACGTCGAGAAGGCCGTCGAGAACAGCATCGGGCGCACCGGCGAGGAGCTCAGGCGCGAGCTCAAGGAGCAGAAGATCGCGACCGGCGAGATCGCCCAGCAGGGAATCGACCTCACCGTGCCGCTGACGTCGGCCGATCAGCGAGAGGCGTTCGAGGAGCTGGTGAAGAACCGCTTCCCCAACCTGACGCTGCAGACCACGACCGCCGATGGTGGCCAGACCGTCTTCAAGCTCGCACCGAGCCCGCGCGAGCAGGAGCAGATCCGCCGCTTCGCCATCGACCAGTCGCTCGAGACGATCCGCAACCGCATCGACCAGTTCGGCGTCGCCGAGCCGAGCATCCAGCGACAGGGCGACCACGACATCGTCGTTCAGCTGCCGGGCGTCCAGGACCCGCAGCGCGCCAAGGACCTCATCGGACGAACGGCGGTGCTCGAGTTCCGCCTGGTGTCGGAGAGCGGCGGCGCGGGAACCGAGAAGCTGCTCGCCGCTGAGCCCGTGGCCGGCGCCCCGCGCGACTACACGCTCGAGAAGAAGGTGCTCATGACCGGCTCGGCGGTCGCGGATGCGCGCGTCCGGCCGGGGACGCAGCTCGAAGGACCGTACGTCGAGCTCGTGCTGTCGGACCGCGGCGCGCGCGAGTTCGAGGCCATCACGGGAGAGAACGTCGGGCGCAACCTCGCCATCGTGCTCGACGGCAAGGTGTTCTCCGCCCCGGTCATCCGCGAGAAGATCGCCGGCGGTCGCGCCTCGATCACCGGGAACTTCGACATCAAGGAGGCCCGCGACCTCGCAATCGTGCTGCGCGCCGGCGCGCTGCCCGCGCCGATCAAGATCATCGAGGAGCGGACGGTCGGTCCCTCGCTTGGCCGCGACTCGATCCGTCAGGGCGTCCTGTCGCTGCTCGTCGGCGGCGCGCTGGTCGTGCTCTTCATGATGTACTACTACCGCGGCGCCGGCATCCTGGCCGACGTCGCGCTCGCGCTCAACGTCGTCTTCATGCTCGCCGTCCTGGCCGCGTTCAATGCGACGCTGACTCTGCCCGGCATCGCCGGCATCGTGCTCACGATGGGCATGGCGGTGGACGCGAACGTGCTCATCAACGAGCGCATCCGTGAGGAGCTGCGCGCCGGCAAGACGCCACGCGCCGCGCTCGAGGCCGGCTACGATCGCGCGTGGGCGGCCATCCGCGACTCGAACATCACGACCCTGATCTCGGGTCTGATCCTGTTCCAGTTCGGCTCGGGGCCGGTGAAGGGCTTCGCGGTGACGCTGTGCATCGGCATCGTGACCACGGTGTTCACGGCGGTCTTCGCGACGCGCATCTACTACGACTGGAAGCTGTCGCGACGCCGCCTGGCGACGGTCAGCGTCTGAACTCCGTGCGGGGTGTCCGGCCGGGCGCCGCCGCACGGATTTGCGCGCCCGCAAGGCGCAGCGCAGCAACGGCGCTGGCGGGGCCCGCGGAGCGTCGGCCGGCGGCCGGAGTGCACGCGGCGGGTGCCGCGACCGCGTCGTCAACTACTTGAAATCGCTCGAAAATCGTGTTCCGTGCCGGTGCCGCGAAAGGCGTCGCCCGAGCCCCTCCGGTTGACCCTGCGGAGCGCCGCATGGTACCCAGACTCATCCCCTTCAGCGTGGACGTGAGTCATGATTGAGAGAGACGACATTTTGCTCAACAGCCGTGACGTCGCGAAACTGCTCGACATGAGTCCGGACACCGTCAACGAGTACGCGCGCAAGCAGATCCTGCCCGCCTTCAAGACCGGTCGCCAGTGGCGGTTCCGCAAGCAGGACATCACCTCGTTCAAGCGGCAGCTGCGCGGGGCCACCGCCGCCTGAACGTCGTTGATCGGGGTCGGCACGGTCGCCGCGGCGCTGCATTTGTTCGAGTTGCCCGAATGCCAAGGATGGCGGCAGCCACGGGAGACGGTGTCATCCGGCGCGGCCCGCGGGCGAAGCGCTTCTAGGAGGACGGCATGGCCACTCCGGTAGCACTTCCACACGAGAGCAAGATCTACTCGGAGTTCGCCCGCTACTACGACAAGATCTTCGAGCGCGTGTTCTTCCCGCGCATCCAGCGCGTCATCCGGGAGCTCGGTATCGAGCCGGGTGCGGAGGTGCTGGAGGTCGGTGTCGGTACCGGCTTGTCCCTGTCGGCGTATCCACGCGACTGCCATCTGACCGGCATCGATCTCGCGCCCGACATGCTCGAGCGCGCCCGCCGCAAGATCCAGCGCGAGGGTTGGACGCACGTCGATCTCGCGGTCGGTGACGCGCAGAATCTCGAGTTCGCCGACGAGAGCTTCGATTACGTGACGTCGTTCCACGTCGTCAGCGTGGTGCCCGAGCCGCAGCGCATGATGCGGGAGATGGTACGGGTGTGCCGTCCGGGCGGGACGATCGTCGTGATCAACCACTTCCGCAGCGAGCGCCCCGTGATCGCCTCGGTCGTCGACCGTCTGGACCCCGTGACGAGAAAGCTCGGCTGGCGGACGACGCTGCGCTTGAAGGACCTCATCGAGAACGTGCCGCTCGAGCTGGTCCGTCGCTACAAGACGTCGCCCCGCTCGCTGTTCACGGTCATGATCGCCCGCAAGCCGGGCGAGGGACGCGCGCGCGCAGCGTCGTAGGGCAGGGCGGACGGCTCGCCGCGCGCGACGAGCGCGCGGCCATCAGTGGCGCGCCTTGCTCGGCTCGCCGGGGATGATGCCGCGCCTGACCAGCAGGGACGCATCGACGGCGCCACGCGTCAGCAGCCAGCGCCGGTAGACGCGCAGCGTGTCGCGATCGCTCGCGAACAGGTCCCGCGTGCTGATCTCGCCGAGGACGCGCACCAGGTCCGTGAACTGTGCCGCGAGGCTCTCGAACATCTCGCGGACCTGCGGGCTGCCGACGTCCGCGACGCGCCGGTACGCGAGCTGGCCGAGCGACACGTAGTAGACCGGCTGCACGAGCGTGCGCTCGAGGCAGTCGGCGAACAGGCCGAGGATGAACAGCGCCGTGTCGCCGACCAGCTTCAGGCGCTGGAAGCGCTCCACGCCGGCGACGTTCGCCGCCTCGAGGAAGACGAGGGCGAGCGGCTTGTCGAGGAGGTCGGCGCGCATCCGGAGGTGCTGCTCGAGAAGCCGCACCAGGTAGTACTCGGTCTCCTCCTTCGAGCTGAAGCCTTGTGCGTGCATCGCTTCTTGAACGAGCTCGCGGAAGAACTCGGTGGGGTGCGATTCGATGATCGGCTTCTGATCCATCCCTCCGCAGACTCTACGCCGTTTCCCCGGCCCACGCCACGGCCGGCGCGCGACCCTCAGCTCCGCTTGAGGAGCTGGAAGAGCGTCGTCTCGCCGCGCTGCACCAGCAGCAGGACGTCGTCGCGGTCGCTCTGGCGAAGCGCATCGCGGAACTCGCTCGTCGAGGCGACCGGCTTGCGGTTCACCTCGCGTACGATGTCGCCGGGGCGGAGACCGGCCTCGGCCGCCGGTCCCAGCGGCTCGACCGCCGTGACCACGATGCCGCTGTCGCGCGCGAGGCGCCTGCGGCGTGCGAGCTGCGGCGTGATGTCGGCCACCGCGAGCCCGAGCGACGCGTCCGAGTCGTCGCCCGTGTCGCCGAGCGCCGAGAGCCGTCGCTCGGGCTCCTCGGGCAGCTCCGCGACGTCGACGTCGAGCTCGCGCCGCTCGCCGTCGCGCACCACGATCATGCGGGCGCTATGGCCCACCGGCGTCTCGGCGACGAGCGCGGGCAGCTGATGGCTGTCCTCGATCGGACGCCCGTCGTACTCCACGATCACGTCCCCTCGGCGCACGCCCGCACGCTCGGCCGGGCCGCCGGGTGCGACGCTCGCGACGAGCGCGCCGCTCGCCTCGTCGAGCGCGAACGAGCTCGCCAGCTCGGGCGTCACGTCCTGGATGCCGATCCCGAGCCAGCCGCGCTGTACGCGCCCGGTCTCGCGAAGCTGGTCGAGCACGTTCTTCGCGAGCCCGATGGGAATCGCGAAGCCGACGCCTTCGTTGCCGCCCGAGCGGCTCGAGATCGCGGTGTTGATGCCGACCACACGGCCCTCGCTGTCGACCAGCGGGCCGCCCGAGTTGCCCGGGTTGATCGCGGCGTCGGTCTGGATGAAGTCGTCATAGGGGCCGGCGCCGAGGACGCGTGCCTTGGCGCTCACGACGCCGACCGTCACCGTCTGCTCCAGCCCGAACGGGCTGCCGATGGCCATCACCCACTCGCCCACCTCGAGCGAGCTCGAGTCGCCGAGGTCGGCCGGCTGCAGCGGCTCCCTCGGGTCGATCTTGATCAAGGCGACGTCGGTCTTCGAGTCGACGCCCACGACCTTCGCGGGGTACTCCTCCTTGCTCGCGAGACGGACCGTGATCTTGCTCGCTCGGTCCACCACGTGGGCGTTGGTGGCGATGTAGCCGTCCGACGTCAGCACGAAGCCCGACCCGAGGCTGCGGGCCGTGCGCGGCATCTGGCCGCCGAAGAAGCGCTCGAAGAACTCGTCGCCGCCGAGGCCGCGCGGCACCGACGCGGGGCCGACGTTGGCCGTGATCGACAGGTTGACGACCGAGGGGCTCACCCCTCGGGCGACCTCGCTGAAGCTCGGTAGCCCGGCGAGCCCCGCCTTGGCCGCCACCGCGGACCCCGGCAGGATCGCCAGCGTGAAGGTGAGGGCAATCGTCCGGATTGCGCGCGTCGTCTCGTCTTTCACTCTACTGTCTCCTCGTGATCGGGCATCCGGGCCGGCCGTCCGCCCGAACGCCCCTTAGACGGCGCAGCCCGATAAAACTTCGGCGGACGGAGCAGCGGCTGGCGCGACGGGACCCAACCCCTTCCTTGACTGCCCTGCGCGGGGTGGCTACCGAAAAGGGTGATGAACGAAGGTGCACGAGCGGATCTGCACGAGGAACAAGCGGCGGCCCCCGGGGTTGCGGCCCAGCCGGTGGCGCTGTCCCAGACGGCGGTCGCGCGGGTGAAGGTTCTGCTGCAGCGCGAGCGGCGCCCGGCCGAGGCGGGTCTGCGCGTCTCGGTGGTGGGTGGCGGCTGCTCGGGGCTGCAGTATTCGCTCGGTCTCGAGGACGGCCCGAACGCCGACGACGCGCTGTACGAGTACGACGGCGTGCGGGTGTTCGTCGACCCGACCAGCGCCCCCTACCTGCAGGGGACCAAGGTCGACTACGTGGACGGCCTGCACGGCGCCGGTTTCAAGTTCGTGAATCCGAACGCGGACCGGACCTGCGGCTGCGGCTCCTCGTTCTCGGTCTGAGCTTTCGCCACCTCATCTTCGATCTCGACGGCACGCTGATCGACTCGGCGGCCGATCTCGCCGCCGCCGCGAACGCGACGCTCGAGGAGATCGGTCTACCACGCCAGGACGCGCGGCAGATCACGGGCTTCATCGGCGAAGGCGCGCGACGCCTCGTCGAGCGCTCGCTGCTCGCAGCCGGCGGCCCGGCCGACCAGGCAAGCATCGACGCCGCGCTCGCCATCTTCCTCGCGCGCTACGCCGAGCACATGCTCGACACGACCGTGCCGTATCCCGGCATCCCGGCGCTGCTCGAGCGGCTGCACGCCGCCGGCGTGCTGCTCTCGGTGTCGACCAACAAGCCGCAGGCGCTGTCGATGCAGATCCTCGCCGACCTCGGCCTGGCGGAGCACTTCGCGGCGGTGATCGGCGGTGACTCGCTGCCGCGACGCAAGCCGGATCCGGCCTGTGTCCGCTTGCTCGTCGAGCGCGCCAAGGTTCCGCTCGAGGAGACCCTGCTGGTCGGCGACTCGCTGATCGACGTCGCGACCGCGCGCGCCGCATCGGTGCCGGTGTGCGCCGTCGCGTGGGGGGTGACGGCGCGCGCGACGCTGGAAGCGGCGGGGCCGGACTACCTCGTGGAACGGCCCGACGAGATCGTGGCCCTGGCCGTGGGCGGCCGAGCGTGACGCCGGTCAGGCGCGCGACGCCGCAGCCGGCGTCCGCTTCTCGCCGGGCGGCTCGAGTGCCACCGCGAGCACCTGGTCGATGGTCTCGACGAACGCGAAGCGCATCTCACGGCGCACGTTGTCCGGCACGTCCTCGAGGTCCTTCTCGTTGCGCTGCGGCAGGACGACGGTGCGGATGCCCGCTCGTCGCGCGGCGAGCACCTTCTCCTTCACGCCCCCGATCGGCAGCACCGTCCCGCGCAGCGTGATCTCGCCCGTCATGGCGACGTCCGGACGCACGGGCCGGTTGGTCAGCAGCGATGCGAGCGAGGTCGCCATGGTGACGCCCGCGGAGGGGCCGTCCTTGGGGATCGCGCCGGCCGGCACGTGGATGTGGATGTCGGCGTTCTCGAAGAAGTCGGGCTCGATGCCGAGCCTTTCGGCGCGCGAGCGAACGAGCGACAGCGCCGTCTGCGCGGACTCCTTCATCACGTCGCCGAGCGAGCCGGTAAGCGTGAGGCCTTTCTTGCCCTTCATCCGGGTCGACTCGATGAACAGGATGTCGCCGCCGTTCGGCGTGTAGGCGAGACCCGTCACGACGCCCGGCTCCCCGACGCGCTCGGCCACCTCGTTGAAGAACTTCTCCGGGCCGAGGAACTCGCGGACCTTCTCCGGCGTGATGATGGCCGGCTCGGTCTGGCCCTCGGTGACCGCGCGCGCGACCTTGCGGCACACCCGCCCGATCTCGCGCTCCAGGTTTCGCAGGCCGGCCTCGCGCGTGTAGTCGCGCACGATCTTAGTCACCGCGGCGTCCTCGAAGCGGATGCGCTGGTCGTCGAGCCCGTTCTCGACCACCTGCTTGGGGATCAGGTGGCGGCGCGAGATCTCGAGCTTCTGCTCCTCCGTGTAGCCGCTGAGCTCGATCACCTCCATGCGGTCGCGCAGCGCGTGCGGGATCGGATCGAGGTAGTTCGCAGTGGTGATGAACATCACCCGCGACAGGTCGAACGGCACGTCGAGGTAGTGGTCGACGAACGTCGAGTTCTGCTCCGGGTCGAGGACCTCGAGCAGCGCGGACGATGGATCGCCGCGGAAGTCGGCCCCGAGCTTGTCCACCTCGTCGAGCACGAACAGCGGGTTGTTCGAGCCTGCCGCCTTCAGGCTCTGCACGATGCGGCCCGGCAGCGAGCCGACGTAGGTCCGGCGGTGGCCGCGGATCTCGGCCTCGTCCCGCACGCCGCCGAGCGACAGGCGGACGAACTTCCGTCCCATGGCGCGCGCGATCGAGCGCCCGAGAGACGTCTTGCCGACGCCCGGCGGGCCGACGAAGCAGAGGATCGGGCTGCGCGGGTCCTGCCGCAGCTTGCGCACCGCCAGGTACTCGAGGATGCGATCCTTGATCTTCTCGAGATCGAAGTGGTCCTCGTCGAGGATGGCACGCGCGTGGTGCAGGTCGAGGTTGTCCTGCGTCGACACCGCCCACGGCAGGTTGGCGAGCCACTCGAGGTAGGTGCGCACCACCGAATGCTCCGCCGATTCGGGCGGGATGATTCGCAGGCGGTCGAGCTCGGTGTCGGCGGCCTTGCGCGGCGCCTCGGGGAGCTGCGCGTCGTCGAGCCGCTTGCGCAGCTCCTCGACCTCGGCGGAGCGGTTGTCCCCTTCGCCGAGCTCGCGCTGGATCGCGCGCATCTGCTGACGCAGGTAGAACTCGCGCTGGTTCTTCGACAGCTCGGTCTGCACCTGGCTCTGGATCTTCGATCCGAGCTCGAGGAGCTCGATCTCGCGGTTCAGGATCACCGACAGGCGCTGCAGGCGGCTGCGCACGCTGAGCGTGTTGAGCAGGTCCTGCTTCTCCTCGAGCGAGATGTTCAGGTTCGAGGCGATCAGGTCCGTGACCTTGCCGGGGTCCTTGATGTTCATGACGACGAGCTGCAGCTCGTCGGGCAGGTAGGGGATCATCGAGACGAACTTCGCGAACTGGTTGACGAGGTGCGCCTGGATCGCGTCGAGGTCCTTCGACTCCTCGTACTCGTCCATCAACGTGCGGACGCGGCCGACGTAGAACGGCTCCGTCTGCTCGTAGCTGTTGATCTCGATCCGACGGAGACCCTGCACCAGGATGCGGACGCTCTGGTCGGGATAGCGCAGCATCTTGAGCAGGCGTCCCGCGGTGCCGCGCGTGAAGAGATCCTCGGTGGAGGGTCGCTCCTCGTCCGCCGTCTTCTGCGCGACCAGGCCGAGGATCTTGTCGTCGCGTGCGAGGCACTGCTCGACGAGCTGCAGCGACGGCTTGCGGGAGATCGGCAGCGGGACGATCGCCGAGGGGAAGATCACCACCCCGCGCAGCGGCAGGATCGGCAGCCGCTCGGGGATCTCGATGCTGCCGGTGTCCTCCTCGAAGCCGTAGAACTTCTGGCCCGTTTCCGCTTCGCCGGATTCTTCGTCAGCCATGCCGCAGACCCGATCTCCTGCCTTCCGCGCTAGTACATGCCCGGAACTCGCTCAAGGGACATGCCAACCGCGTGCCGTCGCGCCCGAGCCCCGATACGCAGGCCCGCCCGTCAGCAGGTCTCATCGGTCGGATCCCGCCGGGGGATAAAATCCCCGGAAGCAGGGACGGAGTTTCAGTCCGCGACCCGGCAGGCGGTCATGATGAACCCGGTATGGGCCACCATGCGGTGCTCGGGGCGAACCGAGTTCGGCGCGACGTGCCAGTAGCGCTGCAGGGTCTCGAAGGTCTCGACGAGCGCGAAGCGCGGCTCCCCTCGCAGGGCCTCGCCGACCTGATCGACCTGTACCGTGGTGGGGACGTAGACGACGAGGATCCCGCCCGGGCGCAGCGCTTGCGCCGCGGCGCCCAGCAGCGGCCCGGGCTCCGGAAGGTCGAGGATCACCCGGTCGGCCCGGAGCCCCGGCAGCGCGTCGGCCGCGTCCGCGAGGATGGTGGTCCAGTTCGGCGCCTCGCCGTGGAAGCGCTGCACGTTGTCGCGCGCCATCCGGACGTGGTCGTCGCGGCGCTCGACCGAGGTCAGGTGGCCGTCCGGCCCGATCGCGCGCAGCAGGGCGAGCGTCAGCGCGCCGGGCCCGACGCCGCTCTCCACCACACGCGCACCGGGGTAGACGTCGCCGAACACCAGGATCGACGCCGCGTCCTTCGGGTAGATCACCTGCGCCTGGCGGGGCAGGTTGGGGATCAGACGCGCGTAGGTCGGCCGCAGGACGAGAAAGGGCTGCCCGAGCGACGAGCGGACGCGCAGCCCGTCCGGACGCCCGATCAGGTCGTCGGCGTCGACGACGCCGGCGTGCAGCGAGAAGCGCCGCCCCGGGCGCAGCTCGCGCAGGTACTCGCGTCCCTTCGGGTCGATCAGGAGCACCGACTCGCCGGCCGCGAGCGTCGTCTCGACCGTCGAGCTCTCGTCGGCGAGCGTCCCTGCGCTCGGCGCCGTCTCCTCGCTCATCCGTCGGTCGCCGCCGGGACCGGCTTCGCACGAGCGGCGAGCTTGCGATCGACCTCCGCCCGCAACGAGCAGAACGAGCACAGTGCGCCGAACGAGGGCATGCCGCACCCCTCACAGGACCGCGCCTCGCGACCCTGCTCGTCACGCGCGAACACGCCGCTCGCGCGCGCGACGAAGTCGCGCACGAAGCCGACCTTGGTTCCGGGCGAGACGTCCTCGAGCCGATCGAGCACGGCCTTGTAGGTCAGCTGCGTCGCGCCGGCGGCATTCGGGCATTCCTCGACGACGTAGTCGATGCCGCGCATGAACGCGTAGGTCGCGGTCTCGAGCTCGCTCGTCAAGTACAAAGGCTTCACCTTGCGGACGAACTTCTCGTGCCGTGGCTGCATGACCGGGCGCTGCCGCGCGAGGTGGTCGGTCTGCCAGTGGAGGACGTTGCCCAGGAGCCGCGCCGCCTCGTCGTCGAGGTTGTGTCCGGTGGCGATCACGTCGCAGCCGTGCTCGAGGGCGGCCGCGTCGAAGTAGTGACGCTTGAACGTTCCGCACGCCGAGCACGCGGGACGGCGCGTCGCCGACACGATGTCCGGGATGGCGAGGCCCTCGTCGGCGAGCGCGTGCACGCGCAGCTCGAGCCCGCGCGCGGTCGCGAACCGCTCGGTGCGCTCGCGCGAGCGCGACGAGTAGCCGCCGATGCCGAGCGCGAGATGGAAGCCGACGGTCTGGTAGCCCTCGCTCGCGAGCACGTCCCACAGCGCGAGGCTGTCCTTGCCGCCGGACACCGCAACGAGGATGCGCGACGAGCGGTCGAACATCTCGTCGTGCTCGACGGCGCGTGCGACGCGTCGCTGAAAGAAGAACACGAAGCACGGCCGGCAGAAGGCCGAGTTGTGTGCGCGCAGCTTCACTTCCGCGGGCTGGCGGCAACGCGTGCACTTCACGAGCGTACCCTCGGCGATCAGCCGCCGCTGACGACCGAGCGCAGCTCGATGTCGTCGTCCGGCGCCAGCGGCGCGTCTTCGGTCAGCAGGCGATCGCCACGGATGACGAGCACCGTTCCGGGCAGGATCTCCAGGCGGCGCAGCAGGTCGCCCACCCGCGCGATGCCGTCGATCCGAAGCTCGCGACCCTGTGGGTTGAGGCAGACTCGCACTGCTCCGCGGGTACCAGAGCAGCCTACGTGACGCCACCTTGATTTCCCGTGGACGAATCCCGAAGATCCGAGCGTTCCACCGTGCTCGCATGCCGAGCACGCGAGCTCGCAGCCGGCGTGGAACTGCGCGAGATGCGACGAGTCGACAAGCGCGCCGGGCGGCACCGCACGGCGATCACGTGGGGGGCCCGGCGGGCTCTGCCCAGGGGCCGAGGGGGACCGGTCCCCTCGTTGGAATAGAGGACGGGCGATGCCTCGGACCAGCAAGAAAAAGTCGACGGCGAAGGCCAAGGCGCCGAAGAAGGGCTTCAGCATCTTCGACGAGGAGGAGCGGCCACGGGGAGACGAGGAGGATCTTCCCAAGGACGAGGTCGGGCGGCGCAAGATCAAGCGGCAGTACGAGGAGCTGCTCGGGATCCGGATCGACAAGCTGCGCGGCCGGATCCTCAACCGCGAGCGCATCGACAAGACGGTCGAGGGCATCTACTTCGTGTGCGCAGTCTGCAAGAAGGTGTGCCACAACCTCGACGAGGGGCTGGTCGAGGACCCGGAGAACGTCAAGAACGTCTGCGGCGGCTGCTCGAACAAGAAGGGCGACAACGGCAAGGAGTCGAAGGGCGGTCGCGCGGCCTAGCGGGGTTCCGGGTCGAGGCCGTCGAGGATCGACCGCACGCGCTCCGGCAGCGGCATCTCGAGCGAGCGGTCGCGATCGCTCTCCAGGTCGCGCCAGCGTAGCGACGCCGCGTGCAGCACGAAGCCGGGTAGGCCCGGCATCGTCACGGCGCCGTACGTCGCGTCGTTGACCAGCGGGTGGCCGATGCTCGCGAGGTGCACCCGGATCTGGTGGCGCACCCCGCTGCGCGTGGTGGCTTGTACCAGCGTCGCGTGGTGGAACGCGCGTACCGGCGCGACGTCTGTCTCCGCCGGGCGCGGCGCGTAGCGCCCGGAGCGCATGCCCGCCGCGACGGCGCGCATTCGCGTCCGGCTGCTGCGGTGCTGCCCGATGGGCGTCGCGACGTGGACGGAGCGCGCGAGGCGGCCGGCGACGAGCGCGAGGTAGCCCTTCTCGACGCGGTGGGCACGGAACTGTGCACGCAGCGCCGCGTACGCGCCTGCATGGCGCGCCACCAGGAGGAGGCCCGACGTGCCGGTGTCGAGCCTGTGGACGAGCCCGGACTCGCCGGGCTGGCCGACGGTGGCGCACTCCGGAAAGCGCGCCGCGATCCGCGCGGCGAGGCTGTCACCGGCGGCCCCACGAAGGGCCACGGTCGGCAGGCCCGCCGGCTTCGCGACCGCGAGCAGATCGGCCGTCTCGAGCACCACCTCGAGCTCGGCTTCCGGAGTGAGGGACGGCGCCGCGTGCACCACCACCGCGTCGCCCGGGCGCAGGCGCTGGCCCTTCGCGGCGCGCCGGCCGTTGACGCGCGTGCGTGCGACGAGGCGCGACGCGGCGCGCCGTCCGATCGCGAGGCTCTCGGCCAAGACGTCGTCGAGGCGCCGGCCGGCATCCCGCTGTCCCGCGACGAGGTGGAATGCCTCCATCCGCGAGACCTCCACCGGCTCGCTCATGGCCCGGTTGTACAGGAGGGTCGCGATTCGCTTAAGTGACGTGCGACTCGCCGCAGCGCATCGTCAAGCACCGGCCGCATGGATGCGCGGCCGCGCGCGATCGCCGGCGAGCGGGATCATGCTCGACCTTCACCTCGCAGGACTGGCTCGACGACCTTGCCGGCGCCGCCACAGGCGGC
>JBFMAS010000611.1:0-2051 GCA_040755575.1 Thermodesulfobacteriota bacterium | reverse complement strand
CGAGGACCGCCGTCATCGCGAGCAGCAGTGCCGCGTCGCCGCCCGGGCGGATCGGCACGTGCTCGTCCGCCTCGCGCGCCGTCTCGGTGCGCCGCGGGTCGACGACCACCAGCTTGCCGCCGCGCGCGCGGACCGCGCGCAGGCGCCCCCGGACGTCGGGCGCCGTCATCACGCTGCCGTTCGACACCACCGGGTTCGCGCCGACGCAGAGGAAGTACTGCGTGCGGTCGACGTCCGGGATCGGCACGACGAGCGAGCTGCCGTAGAGATGGAACGAGGCGGCGAAGCGGGCGCTCACGTCCTGCGAGGCGGCGCCGAAGGTGTTGCGCGTGCCGAGCGCGCGCGTGAGCGCCGTCCGCAGCATCAGCGCGCCGTGGTTGTGGATGATCGGGTTGCCCCAGTAGACCGCGACCGCGTTGCGGCCGTGCCTCTGCTTGATCCCGGCGAGGCGCGACGCCGCGAGGTCGAGCGCGTCGTCCCACGAGATCGGCTCGAAGACGCCGCGCGCGTTGCGCTTGACGGGACGCCGCAGGCGGTCGGGATCGTCGTGCACCTTGGCGATCGCGATCCCCTTCGGGCAGGCGAAGCCGCGCGAGAACGGGTCGTCGCGGTCGGGACGCACCTGCAGGATGCGCTGGACGCCCTCGACCTCGAACGTGAGCCCGCAGGTCGCCTCGCACAGCGTGCAGACGCGATGGACCGTGCGCGTCACGTCACGCCCCCGCCGCGGCGACGGGCACCGCGTGGTACTCGGCGCCGTCGAGCATGCCGAGCGTGCGCTGCAGCACCTCGACCGGCACGCCGATCTGGCGGCACAGCGTGCCGAGGTCGAAGTAGAAGCGCTCGCCGCCGATGGCCGCCGAGTCGCAGGTGAAGACCGACACGAAGGGCACCTCCGCGCTGCGTCCGGTGGGCGCGACGTCGAGGAAGGGTCCGGCGAACGTCAGGTGCGCCGTGCCCCAGCAGGCGACCGCGTCGCCCTCGGCGCTCATGCCGTCGACCGTCACGCGGTAGTCCGGGAACACCGAGAAGAACAGCGCGAGCTGCGCGCGCGCCTCGTGCTTGCCGCGGGCGCTGGTGCCGAAGGGCGGCGTCTCGAGCAGGAAGCCGTCGCTGCAGACCGCGAGCGCCGCGTCGGCGTCCTGCTGGCTCTTGGCGGCGCCGTAGCAACGCACGAGGCTCTTGCGGACGGCGAGCTCGAGGTCGCGCAGGTCGTGCGGCGCGACGTCGGTCGCGAGCGGCGCGCCCGCGGGACGGAGCCTCGCGCCGTGCTCGCGCAGGTACGCCTCGGCGCGCTCGCCGGCGCCGCGCTCGGGGGTGTCGAGCAGCTCGTGGATGCGCCCGTCGTGGTACTTGACGAGGTGGTCGCCCGTCATGCGCAGCTCGGGCAGCCCCGCGCGGCGGAGCGTGAGCGCGTAGCGCATCCAGATGCCGCCGTCGCGGGAGACCGGCCCCTCGAGGATCTCCGGGATGCGCACGTCGAAGCGCCGGTCCATGTCCCGCGTGCTCGCGCGCAGCGCCGCCACCACGCCGTCGCGCCCGGAGCCGCCGGCGCCGAACGGACCCGCGCCCGGCGAGACGTAGCGCGCGTCCGGCGTGAAGAAGTCGCCGAGCGGCGCCCAGTCGTCCGTGAGCCAGGCGAGCTCGAACGCCTGCACGTAGCCGAAGAACCTCGCGAGATCGCTCGTTGCCATCGTCGTCTCCTACGCGCGGAGGTCGCGCTTCGGGTGACGAGGTTGGCGCGCGCAGGCGGCCCACGAAAGGTCCACAATTCTTCGCCTCTCTGGTACCAGTC
Organism: Thermodesulfobacteriota bacterium; assembly: GCA_040755575.1. Lineage (GTDB taxonomy): Bacteria > Desulfobacterota > Binatia > UBA12015 > UBA12015 > DATCMB01. The sequence goes on along the minus strand of JBFMAS010000611.1, from coordinate 256 downwards.
GAGGGACCATGCTCCTCCTCCGCCTCGACGGCGACGGGCCGCTGCACCGCCAGACCTACCGCGCGCTGCGCGACGCGATCCTCGCGGGGCGGCTCGGGCCCGGCGAACGCCTCGCCTCGTCGCGCGACCTCGCGGCGGAGCTCGGCGTGTCGCGCAACACGGTGCTGCAGGCGTACGACCGGCTGGTCTCCGAGGGCTACGCGAGCGCGCGGCCGGCGTCGGGGACGTACGTCGCGGCTGCGCTGCCGGCGCGCCC
>JBFMAS010000610.1:0-3312 GCA_040755575.1 Thermodesulfobacteriota bacterium | reverse complement strand
CGGTGCGACGCGAGCGCGAGCGCGTCGGCGTCCTCGCGCGCGACCCGGAAGCGCTCGGCGACGATCTCACCGGTCTCGCCCATGTGGTAGCCGGCGTACGCGTCGAGCAGGCCGTCGTGCAGCAGCGAGTCGGCCGCCTGCTGGTCGCCGAGCCGCCAGCCGTCGCGCGCTCCCCGGAGCAGGAAGGGCGCGTTCGACATCGACTCCTGCCCGCCCGCGACGACGACGCGCGCGTCGCCGGCGCGGATCGCCTGCGCCGCGAGCATCACCGCCTTGAGCCCGGAGCCGCACACCTTGTTGACGGTCAGCGCGGGCACGGCGTCCGGGATGCCGGCGGCGAGCGCCGCCTGGCGCGCCGGGGCCTGGCCGAGGCCGGCGGTGAGCACGTTGCCGAAGATCACCTCGTCGACCTCGGCGGGCTCGATCGCCGCACGGCGCAGCGCGTCGCGGATCGCGACGGCGCCGAGGCGCGGCGCCGGCAGCGGCGCCAGCGCGCCCTGGAAGCGGCCGATGGGCGTGCGGCAGGCGGCGACGAGGACGGCTTCTTCGAGCATCGCCACCCCTTAGCACACCGCGCCGCGCCGCCAGCGTCTGGTACGGTGAGCGCGATGGAACGGCTCGGGCGGCAGCGGCGGCGCGTGCGCGAGCTCGTCGCCGTGCTCGGCAACGCGCGGCGCGCGTTCGCGCTGCTGGCCTCGGCCGACGCGCGCCTCGCGGCGGGGCTCGTCGCGCTCACCGTGGTCGACGGCGTCCTCCCGGTCGCGGTCGCCTGGGTCGGGCAGCGCATCATCGACTCCGTCATCGCCGCGGCGGCCGAGCGCACGGCCGCCGCGCAGGCGCAGGCGCTCGAGTGGGTCGCGATCGAGTTCGTGCTGATGGCCGCGCGTGCCGGCGTGACGCAGATCAACGCGCTCTCCCAGACGCTGCTGCGCTCCGAGCTCGGGCTGCTCGTCAACACGCGCATCCTCGAGAAGGCGATCAACGTCAGCTACCGGCACTTCGAGGACCCGCACTTCGCGAACCAGCTCACGCAGGCGCGTCGCGAGGCGAGCTCGCGTCCGCTCGACGTCGTGCGCCAGGTGCTGGTGCTCGGCCGCAGCGCGATCGTGCTCGCGGGCTACGCCGCGCTGCTCGCCGGGTTCAGCTGGATCGCGGTGCTCGCGCTGATCGTCACCGCGGTGCCGCCGTTCGTCGCCGAGGCGCGCTTCGGGCGCGAGGCGTTCCTGCTGACGCGCGGCCGGACGTTCTCCAACCGGCAAGCGCACTACCTCGAGATGCTGCTCTCGCAGGAGGCGAGCGCGAAGGAGGTCAAGCTGTTCTCGCTGAGCGCGCTGCTGCTCGGGCGCTACCGCGAGCTGTACGAGCGCTTCCATCGCGAGGACGCGGCGCTTGCGCGCCGGCGCATGCGCGCGGCGCTGTCGCTCGGGCTGGTCAGCACGCTCGCGCTCTACGCCTGCTACGCCTGGGTCGTCGTCCGCGCGATCGCCGGCCTGCTCACGGTCGGCAAGATGACGCTCTACATCGTCGCCTTCCGCGAGGGGCAGGCGGCGCTGCAGGCGGGGCTCCTCGCGGTCGCGCGCCTCTACGAGGACAACCTGTTCATGGCCAACCTGTTCGAGTACCTCGACGTGCCCGAGGACGAGCCGCACGAGCCGATCCCGGACGAGAGCGGCGCGCTCGCCGTCGGCGGCTCTGCGGCCGCGGGCAACGGCGACGCCGTGGAGCGGCGTCCGCCGCGCATCGAGCTGCAGGACGTCTCGTTTCGCTATCCCGACGCGAGCCGCGACTCGCTGTCGCACGTCTCGCTGACGATCGAGCCCGGCGAGACGCTCGCGCTGGTCGGCCCGAACGGCGCCGGCAAGACGACGCTCGTCAAGCTCCTCACGGGGCTCTACCGCCCGACCGGCGGCCGCATCCTGATGGACGGCGAGGACACCGGGCGGCTCGGCACGGCCGAGCTGCGCTCGCGCGTCGGCGTCATCTTCCAGGACTTCGTCCGCTTCCACTTCACGGTGGCGGACAACATCGGCGTCGGCTGGCTGCCGGCGATGGGCGACCAGGAGCAGATCGCGCGCGCGGCCGCGGCGGCGGGCGTCGACGGCGTCATCGCGGCGCTGCCGGGCGGCTACGAGCAGAGCCTCGGGCGCTGGTTCGGCGGCGAGGAGCTGTCGGTCGGGCAGTGGCAGCGGCTCGCGCTGTCGCGGGCCTTCATGCGGCGCTCGCCGGTGCTGGTCCTCGACGAGCCCACGGCGTCGCTCGACGCCGAGTCCGAGGCCGAGATCTTCGGCCGCTTCCAGGCCCTGGCGGCCGGGCGCACGGTGCTGCTGATCACGCACCGCTTCTCGACCGCCCGCGGCGCGGACCGCATCGCGGTGTTCGAGGAGGGCCGGCTGACGGAGCTCGGCACGCACGCCGAGCTGCTCGCCCGGGATGGCCGCTACGCACGCATGTTCCGGCTGCAGGCGGCAGGTTACCTCGAGGAGTGAAATTCCAGTTGACCTGAGGAAGGAAACCGGCCTTTATAGGGCGTCTCGCGAATCGCACAGCGCTCGCCGTATGGCAGCGGCGGCGCCAACCAGGATCCGGAGGAAGACCCCATGTCGAGCCGGCAATTCCTGTCCCTGATCGAGCGCTTCCCGGCGGTCGCCATCGGTACCGCGCTCCTCGTCGCCATGGCGCCCGGGCTCGGCGCCGGGCGGGCCGACGCCGCCCAGGGAACCCTGGTCAGCGCCTGCAACGGCACGATCGGCTGCCCGAACAAGATCCTGCTGCGCAACGCGGTCGACACGCTGCAGTTCCACGCCAAGATCACCCCGATGAGCGCGATCAACCCGCCCGCCGAGGACTTCAGCCTGACGCTGCGCAACGCGAACGGCGTGATCTTCACCGAGACCCTGGGCTCGAACCAGCTCCAGAAGGTCGACAACCGCTTCCAGTTCCGTGACCCGAGCGCCAGGCGGACGGCCGGCTTCAGCCGCGTCACCATCCGCCGCAAGGGCGGCGGCATGTACCGCGTCGACGTGATCGCGCACGGCGACATGTCGGCGGCGACGCTCGCCAGCATGACCGTCGAGATCCGCATCGGCGACGACACGTTCGCGACGCAGAACACGTGGGACGATCGCGAGTTCGGCTGGCTGCTGCATTTGCCCGCGACGCCGACGCCGCCGCCCACGGTGACGCCGACGCCGACCCCGACGCCGACCGTGTCGGTCTCGCCGACGCCGACCTCGTCGCCCTCGCCCTCGCCCTCGCCGAGCCCGACGCCGACCGCCGCGCCGACGCCGCCTCCGCCGACGCCGAGCCCGTCGC
>JBFMAS010000609.1:0-4833 GCA_040755575.1 Thermodesulfobacteriota bacterium | reverse complement strand
CCGGTCGCTGGACGCTCGATGCGAGCCGGCCTTCCCTGCGCCTGCCCGAGGACGTCGAGCAGGCGGTGGCCGAGCGCCTGCGCCAGCTCGGTGCCGGGTGCCGGAAGATCCTGTCCGTCGCGGCGGTGCTGGGCGACCGCTGGTCGGCGACCCTGCTGCGCGAGGTCGCCGGCGCGCGCCGGCCCGCGGTCGACGCTGGCCTCGAGGAAGCCTGCCGCGAGGGTCTGCTGGCCGCCGACGGCGACGTGCTCCGTTTCTCCCACGCGCTCATCCGCCAGGCCCTCCAGCTCGAGCTGCCGGCGGCGGAGCGCGCGCGGGTGCATCTGCGCGTCGCGGACGCGCTCGAGGCGAGGCGCGACGCGGGCGGCCAGGCCGAGCAGTTCGACGTCGCCCGCCATCTGATCGCCGCCGGCGCCGCGGCCGATGCCGGCCGGGTCCTGCGACGGGCGAGCGAGGCCGCCGAGCGCGCCTTCGCCTGTGCGTCCTGGGACCTCGCCTCGACCTTTCACGAGGCGGCCCTCGATGCGGCGAGGCGGGTGCCGGAGCTCGACGACGCCGAGCGCGCGCGGCTGCACTACCGCGCGGCGGAGGCGCACTTTCGCGATCAGGACGCGGCGCCGTGCATCGAGAACTTCCTCCGTGCCCAGGAGCTGTACCGGCGCTGCGGCGATCGGCGCGGCGTCGTGCGGTCGCTCGCCGGGTGGACGCACGCGCATTTCACCGTCGCATCCGTCCCCTACGGGACGCGCATCGACACGGCCGCCCTCGAGGAGTGCGCGACGAGCCTGGTGGCGGAAGACCCGGCGCTGGCGGGCTTCGCGTTCTCGGAGCTCGCACAGGCGGCCTGGACGGCGCGCCTGAGCGAGCGCGCAGGCGAGATGGCGTCGCGTGCGCTCGAGATCGGCGAAAGCATCGGCGACGCGCGGCTTCGCGCCGAAGCGCATCGCGCGCTGAGCCTGGTGAGCGCGCAATCGCTGCGGATCGGCGACGCGCTCGAGCACCTCGAGCAGGGGATCACAGCGGCGCGGCAGACGTCCGACCCGTGGCTGCTGAGCCAGCTCGTGCAGCGGCTGCCGCTCGCGCTGCTGTGGACGGGCCGTCTCGACCGGGTGGAGGACGCGTGCCGCGAGGCGGATGCGCTGACCGGCTCCGTGCACGACTGGGGCGATCATTCGCTGGCGCGCGCCGCGTGCGGGTGCGCGGCGCTCGCACGTGGCGACCTCGAGTGCGTCGAGCGCGAGGCGCGCCACGCCCTGCAGCTCGTGCAGCGCTCGGGCTATCCCTGGGCCGGCCCGGTGTTCCTGCCGGCGCTGGCGCGCGCGCGCATGCTGCGCGGCGCGTGGCTGGAGGCCGAGGACGCGCTGGTGACGCTGACGCAGCCGGGAGCGGTGTTCGAGGAGCCGGGTCCGGCGATCGAGATCGCCGCGTTCATCTACCGCCAGGCGGTGCGCGCCGCCGCGCGACCGTCGCAGGCGGAGCACGACGCGCTCCGCGACGCGGTCGCGGGCCTGCCGCCACCGCCGCCCGAGGACGCCCGCGACGCGTACGCCATGGGTGTCTACTGCGCGCTCATCGAGACCTGTGAGGAGCTCGGAACCACGGCGCTGGTCACGGAGATCCACTCGATCCTCGAGGAGGCGATGGCGCGCGGCATGCTGCTCAGCGTCGGCTGGGTGGCCCTGCTGCCTCGCGTCCTCGGCGTCTCGGCGGCGCTGCTCGGGCGCGACGAGGAGGCGCGCCGCTGGTTCGAGTCGGCGCTGCGCGCGGCGCAGGACTGCGGTGCCGAGATGGCGCTGGCGCGGACGCGCGCCGACTACGCGAGGCTGCTCGCGCGCTCCGGACGCGACCAGGACGCGGAGCGCGCACGGACGCTTCTCCTGCCCGCTCTTCGCGCCTTCGCCGAGCTCGGCATGGCGCCGTCGTTCGAGCGCGGCTGCCGGCTCGCCGCCGAGCTCGGCATCGATGCCACGCGCCTGCCCGCTCCCGCCCTCGAGGCCGCCGCCCGCGCCGGCCTCGGCCCGCTCGACGTCGGGGTGCTGGTACGCATCGCGTCCGGCAGGACGGACGGCGAGATCGCGGACGAGCTCGTGCTGGGCCCGGCGAGCGTCGCGATGCGGGTCGAGCGCATCCTGAAGCAGCTCGACGCCCGCACGCGGCGCGAGGCGATCGAGGTCGCGCGGCACCGCGGTCTGCTGCTCGGACGCGTCGCCCTGAGCGCGCCGCGCCGGGTCCGGGCGCAGGTCGTGATGTTCACCGACGTCGGCGGCTCCACGGTGCTGTTCGATCGACTCGGCGACCTGCCCGCATACGAGCTGCAGCACCTGCACGACGACACGGTGCGCGACTGCCTGGCGCGCAGCGGCGGCACCGAGGTGCGCCACACCGGCGACGGCATCATGGCGAGCTTCGCGTCGGCCGGCGCCGCGGTCCGCTGTGCCGCGGACATCCAGCGCGCGCTCGCCCGGCCCGTCTCGCCGGGCATGCGCGCCGGGCTGCGGGTCCGCATCGGCATGAACGCCGGCGACGTCGTCGCCGCCTCGCAGGACCTGTTCGGCGTGGTCGTGAACGCCGCCGCGCGGATCTGCGCCCTCGCGCAGCCCGGCCAGATCGTCGTCAGCGACTCCGTCGCTGCGGCGTGCGGCGACGCCGGGCTCGAGATGCGCGCCCTGGGGCGCTTCCCGCTGCGCGGGCTCTCGCGGCCCTTCGATCTGTTCGAGGTGATCTGGTAGCGCCGTCGGCCGGCGCGTCAAGCACAATCAGCCGAAGGAGGCCCTCATGCCAGGCGTCGGAGATATCGTCCTGAAGCCCCCGATCTTCGTCACGTTCGAGCAGCAATCGGAGACCCCGGGCTGGCACAACGATCCGAAGTTCCAGGCGGCGCTCGCCATCCTGCAGGACGGGAGCATCGGCGACGGCCAGGCGCTCGACATGCTGGTCGACACCGCCGGGTCCGCGGGCCAGATGCCGGCGAGCGTGAGCCAGCACTTCAAGGATCACTGGCTCGGCCGGCACCTCGACCCGCAAGAGCACTACTGGCCGGGCGTCGACACCGCCAAGCTGATCCGTGCCGGGATGCGGCACGTCTGCGAGAGCTTCGCGGCGGTCGCCCAGTCGGCGGCGCAGAAGCCGTGCGAGTACTTCTGGGTGACGGGCCGCTCGACCGGCTCGAGAGGATGGGAGATCGTGGTCGCCGAGGGCACGAGACAGATCACGGTGCTGTTCGTGACGCCCCAGCCGCGCTACGACCCCGCCAACGTCATCGTCACGAAGCCGAACCCGAAGATCCGCAAGGTCTTTCTCGATGCCGCCAACAACGTGATCGTGAAGCCGATCGAGGAGCCGATCTGACCGTGCCGCCGCAAGGAGGCGCGCCCGCGCCGCCGGGGCCGGGGACGCGGCTCGAGGACCAGGGCGAGATCGCTCGGGGCGGCGGCGGCTCCGTGCACCGGGTGTTCGATCGCCGCCTGCAGCGCCACGCGGCGCTCAAGCGCGCACCGCGCGACGCCGCCGCCGGCGAGCTGGCGCGCTTCCTCGACGAGGCGCGCGTCATGAGCCGGCTCGACCACCCGAACATCGTGCCGGTGTACGACATCGCGGGCACGGACGACGGCGACCCGAGCATCCTGATGAAGCTCGTCGAGGGCCGCACGCTGGGGGCGATCCTCGCCGAGCAGCGCGGCCTGCCTCTGCTCGACGGGCGGCTCGAGCCGCTCCTGCAGATCGTCCTCAAGGTGTGCGACGCGATCGCGTTCGCCCACAGCCGCGGCGTGATCCACCGCGACCTGAAGCCGAGCAACGTCATGGTGGGCAGCCACGGCCAGGTGTACGTGATGGACTGGGGGCTGGCGGTGGTACGTGGCGGCCCGGCGCCTCCAGACACCGCGCGCCCGCCGATCGGCGACGACCGGAGCTCGACCGAGCTGTGCGGGACGCCGGCGTACATGTCCCCCGAGCAAGCCGCGGGACACCTCGCGGACATCGACGAGCGCACGGACGTCTTCCTGATCGGCGGCGTGCTCTACGAGATCCTCACCGGCCAGCCGCCGCATGGCCGCAAGCCGGACGCGGCCGTCTGGGAGCGCATCCGCACCGCCGCCATCCGCGCACCGGAGGAGGTCGCCGCGGGACGCGACATTCCCGCGGAGCTCGGCCGGATCACACGCCGCGCGCTCAGCGCACGACGTGACGACCGTCATGCAAGCGTCTCCGCTCTCAAGCTCGATCTCGAGACCTTCCTGCGGAGCGGCGGCTGGTTCCCGGTCGAGCGTTTCGCCAAGGGCGAGCTGATCCTGCGCGCCGGCGAGCCCGGCGGGTTCGCCTACCTGCTCACCGAGGGGCGCTGCGAGATCCACCGCACCGTGAACGGCGTCAAGCGCATGATCCGGATCGTGGGTCCGGGCGACGTCTTCGGCGAGGTCGGCCTGTTCTCCGCCGCGCCCCGGACCGCGAACGTCGAAGCGCTGACCGACGTCGCGGCCTTGCGAGTCGACCGGCACGCGCTCGACCGCGAGCTCGCGCGCAGCACGTGGATGCGGGCTTTCCTCGACGCCGCCGCGGCGCGCTTCCTGGAGCTCGATCGGAGCGAGGCCGGGCTCGCCGCCGCGGGCCCGTCCGCGGATCGGCGCGGCTGAGCACCGATCGGCGCATACGGCGCAGCGCCGCGCCGAGAAGCGCTGCTCAGCGAGCGGGGGCCCCGCCGGCGCGGATCGGGTTCTCGAACCAGACGACGCCCAGGCCGCGCTCCTCGGTGGTCAGGACGTCGAGGTCGCCGTCGCCGTCGAGGTCGGCGAGCGCCACGTCGTCGAGCTTCATGCCCCGCGCGCTCGCCGGTCC
>JBFMAS010000608.1:0-3496 GCA_040755575.1 Thermodesulfobacteriota bacterium | reverse complement strand
CGCGCGAGCAGGAGCAGCGCGTCGGCGAGCGCGCGCGGCTCGGGCGCCACGAGCCACGCCGACTCGCCGTGCGCAAACACCTCGCGGATCGCCGGCGTGTCGGCGGTGACGATCGCACGTCCGACCTGAGCCGCCTGGTAGACCTTGTTCGGGATCACCATGCGCGCCTTGGCCGACGTCCCGAAGACGCCGAGCACGACGTCGGCGGCCGCGATGCGCGCCGGCAGCTCGTGGTAGGGCACCCAGTCGGCGAGGCGGACGTGCGGCAGACCGCGCAGCAGCGCGTCCGACGCCGCGCGCTCGGGGCCGGTGCCGACGAGCTCGAGCGCGACGCGGCCGTCGTCCGGCAGCAGGCGCGCGGCCTGCGCGATCGTCTCGCTGCCGTGCAGCGGCAGGTACTGGCTGTAGCCGAGCACGCGCAGCGGCCCGTCCCCGGGCGCGTGGGCCGTCTCGGCGGCCGCCGCCGGGCAGAAGGCCGGCTCCGCACCGAGGTACTGGACCACCACGCGCGACTGCGGGACCCCGAGGCGCGCCACCAGGTAGTCGCGGTGCGCCGCGGTGTCGATCAGCACCACGTCCGCCGCGCCGAGCGTGCGCCGGTCGAGCGCGCGCAGCAGCCGGCCCGCCGGCGAGCCGTCGCGGTAGGAGCCGCGGTCGTCGATCAGCGTCTCGCTCACCGTGACCAGCGGCGCGAACAGGATGCGGCGCCTTCCGGCGAGCGCGCGCGCGAGCAGCACGTCGAGCTGGCCGTTGAAGCCCGCGACGACCAGCGACGCGCCGCGCGCGTGCGACGGGAAGCGGCGCACGAGGCGCGCCGCCGAGGCCGCGTAGCGCAGGGCGAGGCGCGCAAGCCCGAGCGGCGCGAAGTACGGCGCGTCCTTGTCGCGCGTCTCCTCCCACAGCGCCTCGTGGCACTCGCGCACCTCGAAGCCTGCGGCGCGGAGGTCGGCGCGGAGGAGGGAGTTCGCCGCGTGTCGCGAGTTGTAGGTCCCGAACAGGAGCGCGATCACCGCGACGCCGCGCCCGTCCCGCACTGAGGCTCGACGTGCTCCTCCTCGTCCTCCGGGTGGTAGCCCGGCTCGATGTCGGGCGTCTCGCCGAGACGAAGCTCCATCTTGCGCACCCGCAGCAGCGTGTCCTCGATCAGCGAGCGGCTCGACGCGATCAGGTCCGCGACGAGCCCCATCAGGATCGTCTGCACGCCGATGATCGACAGCGCCGCCGCGAGGATCAGCGACTGCACCTTGCCCGCGCCGGCGGGGTCGAAGACGTAGTAGTAGAGGAAGCGCAGGCCGATCAGGACGCCGGCTACGACCATGACCGCGCCGAGCGTCCAGAAGACGCGGATCGGCTCGTACAGCGAGTAGATCCGCACCAGCGTGACGAACGAGCGCCGCATGTACGACGGGATGCTCGAGAAGAGGCGCGACGGACGCGTCTCGCGCGTGCGCACCGGCACGTGCGTCACCGCGAGCTGCTTCTTGCCGGCCTGGACGAGCGTCTCGAGCGTGTAGGTGAAGTCCGACATCACGTTGAGGCGAAGCGCGGCGCGGCGCGACAGCGCCCGGAAGCCGCTCGCCGCGTCGGGCACGTCCGTACCGGAGAGGCCGCGCACCACCCAGCTGCCGTAGAACTGCAGCGCGCGCTTCAGGGGGCTGAAGTGCGCGACGCTCTCCGGGCCGCGGTCGCCGATGACCATGTCGGCACGGCCCTCGAGGATCGGCTTGACCAGCGCCGGGATGTCGTGTGCTTCATACTGGTTGTCGGCATCGGTGTTGACGATGATGTCGGCGCCGAGCTTGAGTGCTGCATCGATCCCCGCCGAGAACGCCTTCGCCAGACCCTGATGCTGCGGAAATCGCACGATGTGGTCGACGCCCGCGCGCCGTGCCACGTCCACCGTACCGTCCTCCGACCCGTCGTCGATGACCAGGATCTCGATCGAGTCGATGCCAGGTAGCTCGCGCGGCAGGGCGGCGACCGTCCTGGGCAGCATCTCCGCCTCGTTGAGGCAGGGGATCTGGATGATGAGCTTCGGCATGGTGCGACCGCGCTCGAGCGGCCCTGCCGCGTTGCTGGCATGCGGGTGGAGAGCTTGTCAACGCGGTCGGCGGCCGGTGCGGAAGCGGCTGACCGCGGCGCTGGTGCTGCTGGTCGCCGTGCCGTCGATCGCCCTCGCCGCACCGCGCGACGGGCGTCCGGGGGCAGCGTCCGCGCCGCGCCGAACACCGACGCCCGCGCAGGTGCGCGTGCTGTTCCTGCGCGTCGCGTTCCCGGACCAGCCGTCGAGCCGCCCGTCGAGCGACTTCCAGAACCAGAGCCGCAGCGGCTACATCGACCGGCTCGTGTCGTACTACGACGAGGTGTCGTCGCGCCGCTTCCACATCGACCCCATCGTGTCGCGCAAGGTCTACACGCTGCCGCGCAAGCGCGCGGCGTACGTGAGCCAGCCCGGCGTGATGATCCGTGACGCGCTCGGGCTCGCCGGCGCGCCCGAGCCGCAGGGCGAGCGCGAGCTGGTGCTCGCCGCGCGCCCGGAGATCGTCGTCGTGCTGTTCGCGGGGCCCGGCGCGGAATCGGACATCGAGAAGAAGGCGCGCGGCCTGCCCTGGTCGAACGCGGTGGAAGGACCGGGGTTCGCGCGGGCGGGCGACGTCCTGATCAGCCGCGGCATGGTGGTCGCCGAGGATCCCTTCCCGCCGCTGTCGCCGTTCGGCGTCATGGCGCACGAGTTCGGGCACGTGCTCGGCCTGCCGGAGCTGTACGCGCCGAACAAGCGGCACGAGGGCATCGGCATCTGGGGTCTCATGGGCCAGGGCACGTGGGTCGGGCTCGGCGACGTGCCGCCGCACCTCTGCGCGTGGTCGAAGCTCACGCTCGGCTGGGTCGATCCGATCGTCGTCGACCGTACGCAGCGCGTGACGCTGCCGAGCGTCGCGCGCTCGGCGCAGGTGGTGAAGATCTACGCCAAGGGTCCCGAGGAGCCCTGGGAGTACTTCCTGATCGAGAACCGCGAGCAGCGCGGGGCCGACCGCCGCATCCCGGGGCCGGGCCTGCTGATCTGGCACGTCGACGAGCGCCTGACCAGCTACCGTGGCTCCCAGGACGACGTCAAGCACAAGCGCGTCGATCTGCTGACGGCGGACTCCTGGCCCTCGCACCTCGACGTCGGCCACGCCCACGGCGGCAACCGTGGCGACGCCGGCGACGCGTGGGCCGATCGCAAGCACGGCCCCGGGCCGGACACGCAGCCGAGCACCGGGGCCTACGACGGCACGCGCGGCCGCTTCCGGATCGAGAACATCTCGCCGGTGGGCGAGGTGATGACGTTCGACGTCGTGTTCGAGCCGGCCGCGTCCGGAGGCTGACGCCGCACGCGCCTCGCGGGTCAGAGCAGCCTGAACAGGTCGAAGCGACCCTCGCCGGCGAGCAGCGGCGCCCACAGGTCGCCGCGCTCCGCGATCCGCGCCGGCGCGTTGTCGATGCGGAAGTCCTC
>JBFMAS010000607.1:0-3975 GCA_040755575.1 Thermodesulfobacteriota bacterium | reverse complement strand
ATTCACCCCCCATCGAGATCTCACCGATGGTGACGCCTGCCGGTCCACCTGCCAGAACGCGGAACACCTTGCGGCACAAGGGCGCTCGCCCGATCAGGCGCTCTCCGCTATGCAACTGTCGGGTAGATAGAGGCTCGGAAGTACGTGAGCTGCTAGTTCGACTGAGAATGAATTGTCGGGAAGTCGTTCCGCTCGCTCGGCAAGCACGCGAAGCACGCTGACCGCCATCGTCCGGCGCAGCGCGGCTCCTCACGAGTGCGCGAGCGCCCTCAGCGCCTGCATCGCGCGCGCCGTCCGCGGACCGGGCCAGAAGGGCAGGGTGCCGTCGATAACCCGGATGCGGCCGTGCCGCGCCGCGCTCGTGCCGGCGAGGGCGCCTGACGTGAGCTCGCGCGCGTCGTCTTCGGTGAAGCGGTAGGGCTCGTCGGGCAGCAGCACGACCTCCGGGTCGCGCGCCGCGACCTCCTCGAGCGTGAGGCGCGGGTAGCGGCCGGGAGCGTCGGCGAAGACGTTCGCGATGCCGGCGCGCGCCAGCAGGTCGTGCGCGTAGGTGTCGTGGCTCAGCGTCATCCACGGGTCCTTCCACACCGCGATGAAGCCGCGTACGGAACGCGCCGCCGTGGCGTGCCGAGCGGCCGCGTCGCGAAGCGCCTGCTCGAGCGGCTCGAGGATCGCGTCGACCGAGCCCGCCGGCGCGCCGAGGCGCGCGAGCGCGTCCACCTGCGCCAGCGCGTCGTCGACCGTCCGCGGGTAATCGACCCACACCGCGAGCCCGCGCTCGCGCAGCCGGCGCACGTCGACCTCGCGGTTCTCCTCGAGGTTCGCGAGCACCAGGTCGGGCGCGAGCGCCGCGACCTTCGGGCAGTCGGGGTTCTTGGTGCCGCGCACGCGCGCGACGCCGGTGAGAAGATCCGCGGGGTGGATGCACCAGTCGGTGACGCCGACCACGCGCTCGCCGAGGCCGAGCGCGAACAGCGTCTCGGTCACGCTCGGCACGAGCGACACGATCCGCATCGCGCGCTCGGGCACGGGGACCTCGACGCCCGACGCGTCGACGCAGCGCTCGCCCGGCCGGAAGCTCCCCACGTCGAGCAGCGTAGCAGCGCGTCCGCTTGCGCCGGAAGCGGCGCGAGTGGATGCTTCGAGCCCACGAGACCGACTCGACGGTGAGGAGCCTCGACCATGGCGGCGCCGCGCGGACACGAAGACCGACTGCGAGACCTCGGCATCGAGCTGCCGAAGCCCTCACGCCCGGTGGCGAACTACCTCTCATGCAAGCGCAGCGGCGACCTGCTCTGGGTCGGCGGCCACGGGCCGGTCGGCGCGCACGGCGTCGTGCGTGGCAAGGTCGGCGGCGCGCTCACGCTCGAGGAGGGCAAGGAGGCCGCGCGCCTCACCGCGCTGTCGATCCTCGCCACCGTGCGCGCCGAGCTCGGCTCGCTCGACCGCGTGCGCCAGGTGGTCAAGGTCTTCGGCATGGTGAACTGCGCGCCCGGCTTCAGCCGGACGCCCGAGGTGGTCGACGGCTGCTCGGACCTGCTGGTCGACGTGTTCGGTGAGGCGGGCCGGCACACGCGCTCGGCGGTCGGCATGGCCGAGCTGCCGTTCGACATCCCCGTCGAGATCGAGCTCGTGCTCGAGGTCGACTGACGCCTTGCCTCCGCGCCGCGCGGCGCGTCATGCTCGCGCATGATCGAGCCGGCCGGGCTGCGGCGCCGCTTCTACGAGCGCTTCGGGCGCAAGGCGCGGGTCTATCGCGCGCCCGGCCGCGTCAACCTGATCGGCGAGCACACCGACTACAACGACGGCTTCGTCCTGCCGGCGGCGATCGACCTCGCGACCTGCGTCGCGGCGGCGGAGAACGGCACGCGCGAGCTGCGCGTCCACACGGGAAAGCTCGACGATGAGGTGCGCGTCGACCTCGACGGGCCCGAGCTGCGCCCCCGCCGGCACTGGAGCGACTATCCCTGCGGCGTCGCCGTCGAGCTCGCGCGCTCCGGTCGCCGCGTGCCCGGCGCAGATCTGATGATCGCCGGCGAGATCCCGCTCGGCGCCGGGCTGAGCTCGTCGGCCGCGCTCGAGGTCGCGACCGCGTGGGCCCTGCTCGACCTCGCTGGCGAGACACCCGACCCGCGCGAGGTCGCGCTCCTCTGCCAGCGTGCCGAGAATCGCTTCGTCGGGACGCGCTGCGGCATCATGGACCAGTTCGCGTCGTGCCACGGCGTGGCGGCGAGCGCGCTGCTGCTCGACTGCCGCAGCCTCGAGCTGCGACCGGTCGCGATCCCGGGCGGCGTCACGTTGGTCGTCTGCGACACCGGGGTCAAGCACGCGCTCGCCGACGGCGCGTACAACCGTCGGCGTGAGGAGTGCGAGGAGGGCGTGCGGATCCTCGCGACGCGGTTGCCCGGGATCCGCGCGCTGCGCGACGTCGCCGAGGACGACCTCGAGCGCCGCCGCAGCGACCTTCCGCCCGAGGTCTACCGCCGCTGCCGGCACGTCGTCGCCGAGAACCGGCGCGTCCTCGAGGCGGCAGCGGCGCTCGAGCGCGGCGACCTCGAGCGCGCCGGAGCGCTGATGTACGCCTCGCACGAGAGCTTGCGCGACCTCTACGACGTGAGCTGCGCCGAGCTCGATACGCTCGTCGAGGCGGCGGCGCGCTGCCCCGGCGTGTACGGCAGCCGCATGATGGGCGGCGGGTTCGGCGGCTGCACGATCAACCTGGTCCGCGAGGCCGCCGTCGCCGATTTCCTGCCGGCCGTCGGCGAGCGCTACCGCAGCCGACACGGCGGGACCCCGTGGATCCGTGCCTGTCGCGCGGCCGGCGGGGCAGGGCGCATCCTCTAGCGAGTCGCATCCGTCGTCTGCCGGTTTCGCGTCACGCCGCCGTCGAGGAAGTGCCGCGACTGTCGGGTTCTCGTCACCGAAGCTTGCCTTTCGGCCGGATCTACGACAAAAAATCACGTCGGTTCGACGGTCTTCAGGTGGTGCGCGGCTTGCTCGGGAGCCGCGCGTCGCGGCCGAGCACGATGACGGGCTCGCCGCCGCGACGAGGAGAAGAGGCTGATGCACAAGGCTGCCCGAACCTGGTCGATCTTCATCCGGCGCTGGACTGGAGGCACGAGCTTCATGGTTGCCCGTGCCGCTCTCCTCGGGAGTGCGTTCCTCCTCGGCATGATCGCCGCCTGACGGCGCGAGAGGTCGAAGAGCGAGAAGAGGCGACGAGGGCCGCAGCGCCCCCGTATTGCCCCTCCCTAGCGGCCTCCATATCGTGGGAGCACGCACCGCGTCGTGAAGACGCGGCTGCGAAGGAGGAGTCGATGAAGAAGTACACGCTCCCCGAGCTTCCCTACGATTACTCCGCGCTCGAGCCGCACTACTCCGCCGAGCAGCTCCAGCTCCACCACGACAAGCACCACGCCGCGTACGTCACCGGCGCCAACACGACGCTCGAGAAGCTCGCCCAGGCGCGCGAGAAGGACGACTTCGCGACCATCAACCAGCTGCAGAAGAGCCTCGCGTTCCACATCTCGGGGCACGTGCTGCACTCTCTGCTGTGGAAGAACATGACGCCGAGGGGAGGCGGCCAGCCTGACGGCGAGCTCGCTGCGGCGATCAAGGAGTCCTTCGGCTCGTTCGACGGCATGAAGGACCAGCTCACCGAGGCGGCGCTCAACATCCAGGGCTCCGGCTGGGGCACGCTCGCGTGGGAGCCGGTCGCGAAGCAGCTCGTCGTCGAGCAAGTGCACGATCACCAGGGCAACATCGGCAACGGCACCGTGCCGGTGATGGTGCTCGACATGTGGGAGCACGCCTACTACGCGCAGTACCGCAACGCGAAGGCGAGCTGGATCGAGGCGTACTGGAAGGTCGTCAACTGGCCGGACGTCGCGCGCCGGCTGGAGCGCGTCCGCCAGCTCGACATGGCTTTGGATTGACGGCGTGTGGTGCGGCGGGCGCGCCTCACGGCCGTGCCCG
>JBFMAS010000606.1:0-3682 GCA_040755575.1 Thermodesulfobacteriota bacterium | reverse complement strand
GCTGCACCGCTCGCGACGTTACGCGGCAGCGCTGACCGCGGCGCTGCGCGCGCAGGACGGCACGCCGCTCGGCGCGAGCGACGCGTTCCGGCGCGCGGCCGCCGGCGACGCGGGCGCCGGCGGCGAGATCGTCGGCGCGGCTCTCGACGAGCTCGAGCGTGCCGGCGTCGCGCGCGAGGCGGTGGTCGCGCTGGCGCCGTTCACCACCGAGGACGTCACGGCCGACGTGCTCGGCGCGCGCGCCGCTTTGCAGGAAGGTCCTGCGCCGGCGGTGACCATCACGCGCGTTCGGACGGGCGAGGAGATCGACGAGCTGCTCGGCGTCCCGTCGGTCGATCGCCCCGGCATAGACGTGCCGCCCGCCGCCGGCAGCGAGGGGACGCGCTCGATCGCGCACGACACCATCGCCGAGGTCGTCACCGGCGTGTTCGAGGCGCCGCGCCTCGTCGAGGGCGGCGGCACGGAGATCGGCATCGTGCGCCGCGACGAGGCGGGCGCGGTCGTCGCGGGCCCGCGCGAACCCGTACCCTTCGTCCTCACGATCCCGGCCGGCGTCGCGCGCGAGAGCCTGCCGGTCGCGATCGCACACCACGGCTTCAACGCGAGCCGCACGACGGGCTTCGCCACCGCGGAGACCGCCGCGCGCGCCGGCGTCGCGGTGCTCGCGATCGACGCCTTCCAGCACGGCGACCGCGCCGCGTCGGCGCGCGACGAGCTGCACGCGATCCGCGGCGACGTGCCCGGGCCCGACGGCTTCGCCGAGACCACGGCGGCCGACGTCTCGGCGCGCATCTTCGGCATCGTCGGCGCCGCGCCGGGTCTCGAAGGGTTCCCCGGCTACTCGCACGCGTCGCTGCTGCAGTTCGCGGCCGACGTCATGTCGACCGCGCGGCTCGTCCGCGAGGGCGGGCTCGACGCGGCGGTGAGCGAGGCGTCGCCCGGCGGGTCGATCGACCTCGACGCGAGCCGCATCGGCTTCATCGGCAACTCTCTCGGCTCGGTCGTCGGCATGTCGGCGCTGATTGCAGAGCCCGACTTGCGCGCCGCCGTGCAGAACGTCGCGCCGGGATCGATCGTCGAGACCCTGGTCGAGTCGCCGGAGTTCCGCCCGCTGGTCGAGGCGCTCTTCCTGCCGCGCCTCGGCCTCGAGCCGGCGGCGTACGACGAGGTCCGCCGCCAGCTCATCCTCGATCCGATCGTCGACCTGACGCGCTGGGTGCTCGAGCCGGTCGACCCGCTCGCGCTCGCGCCGTACCTCGTACGTGAGCGGGTCGTCCCGGGCGCGGCGCCAGAGGTGCTGTTCCAGGTGGCATCGCTGGACGAGGTCGCCTCGGTGCTCGCAACCGAGTCGATGCTCGCGGCGAGCGGCGCGAGCCGCGTGACGCGCTACGACCCGGCCGCGCACGGCATGCTCGAGGTGCTCGAGCAGGTGTCACGCTACGAGCCGCCGGCGGCGCCACCGTACCGCCTGCGGCCGGCGCCGATCGCAGTGCTGAACCCGATCGTCGAGGAGCACGAGGAGATCGCGCGGTTCCTCGGAGGCGTCCTCACCGGCAATTGACGCCGTCGCATCACGCCGGCCGCAGGCTCGCAGCGCCGTCCGCGCCCAGCGCGAGCGCGAAGCGTCGCGGGTGGCTCTGGGCGACGTTCGGCCGATTGGTGATCGACACCACCGTCGTCGCCGGCAGCCGCGCGGCGAGGGCCTCGTAGACGCGCTTCTCCGCGCCCTCGTCGAGCGCCGCGGTGGCGTCGTCCATGATCAGCCAGTCGGGCGCGTGCAGCAGCGCGCGCGCGAACACGAGGCGCTGCTGCTCGTCGCCCGAGAGCGCCTGGTCCCACGACTCGCGCTCCTCGAGCCTCGGCGCGAGGGAGTCGAGCCCGACGAGCGACAGCACCTCGCGAATCGAGCCGTCGGGGAACGCGCTCGGGTTCGCTGGGTAGGCGATCGCTTCGCGCAGGGTTCCCATCGGCAGGTACGGCTGGTGCGCGAGGAACAGCGTCCGCGCCCGCGCGGGGATGCGGATGCAGCCGTGCCCGAACGGCCAGATGCCGGCCAGCGCGCGGAACAGCGTCGTCTTCGCCACCCCCGGCGGCCCGAGGACGGCGACCCGCTCGCCGGCGGCGAGCGTGCCGCTGAGCCCCGTCGCGATCGCTTCGCCCGAGGGCTGCGTCAGATCGAGGTCGACGAGGTGGACGCCGAATCGGCGGCGGCCTCGACGTGGACCGCGTCCGGACGCTCGACGTCGGCGCGCGTCTCGGCGAGCTTCTCGCGGAACGTGGACAGGCGCTCGATGCTCGCGCGCCACGCGGCGATCTCCTGGTACGCGTCGACGAACCACGACAGGGCGCCCGACACCTGACCGTACGCGATGCCGGTCTCCGTCACGCCGCCGAGTGACATGCGACCGGCGAAGAACGCGGGGGCGGCGACCAGCAGCGGAACGATCCCGTTCGCCTGCCCGATGCCGCCGGTCAGCAAGGTGAGGTTGCGCTGCTTCGTGATCAGGTCCCACCAGTTCGCGATCACGGCGTGAAAGCGCGACATCGCGATGCGTCGCTCCACCTCCTGCCCGCGCGCGAGCGCCACCGCCTCGGTATGGTCGCGGAAGCGGACCAGCCCGTAGCGGAAGTCCGCCTCGAAGCGCAGGCGGTCGAAGTTGATGCCGACCAGGGTGCGCCCGACCCGGTGCGTCAAGAACATCGACACGATCGAGTACAGGATCGCGACCCACATCATGAGCCCGGGGATCCAGAGCTCGCGCTCCCCGATGCGCAGCGGCCACGTCCCCGACAGCCGCCACAGGACCCCGGCGAACGAGACCAGCGTGGCGACCGCCGACAGCAGCGACAACGACAGGCCGAGCGCGCTCGCGACGTAGCTCTGGATGTCCTCCGAGATGCGCTGGTCGGGGTTGTCGGTCTCGCGGTGGTGGAGCTGCGCGTGGCCGTAGGCGTAGGGCCCGATCCAGCCGTCGATGAAGTGCGCCGTCATGTGCTCGCGCCAGCGGATCTGCAGGATGTTGCGGAAGTAGATCCGGTAGGTCGAGATCAGCACGACCACCAGCGCAACCGCGAGAAAGACCTCGATCGCCTCGACGAAGCGCGGCCACTCCTTGCCCTGCACCGCGTCGAACACCCGGCTGTTGGCCCATGCGAGGTTGACGTTCGCGTAGACGAGCCCGAGCTCCATCGCGACGCACAGCGCGAGCAAGGGCGCGCCGCGCTTGGCGTCGGGCGAGGTCCAGTAGATCCGCGTCAGATCGAGCAGGTGCCGGACGAAGCGAGCGTCGAAGTGTCCCGGATGACGTGTCGGCTGCAAGTCTCCCCCCGTCGCGCCGGGCACGCGTACGGCGGGTGACGCGGGCGGCGAGCGCGGCGGCACGTCTCTCGCGAGCGGGTCCCGGAGTCAACGGTCGGTACCCTCGAGCGAGCCGGTCCGACGCGGCCTCCGCCTGCTCGACGAGGCCTTCGGCCGGGGAGCGTCACTCCTCGCGCTCGTGCTCCCCGTACGCCTCGAGCTTGCGGTAGAGCGTCTTCCGTCCGAGCCCGAGCACCTGCGCCGCCTGCGACTTGTTGCCGCCGACCGCCTCCATGACGCGCAGGATGTAGCGCCGCTCGACCTCCTCGAGCGGCACCAGCTCGGCCGGGTCGTCGCTCGCGACCAGAACGTGCGAGCGCCGGT
>JBFMAS010000605.1:0-3521 GCA_040755575.1 Thermodesulfobacteriota bacterium | reverse complement strand
GCGCGTGAGCCGGCGCCACGCCTCGTCGACGCGCCGCTCGTGCGCGATCACGCGCTCGAGGATCGCGCGCAGCCCGACCTTCGGCTCGAAGCCGACCAGCTCGCGGATCCTGGTCACGTCGGGAACGCGTCGCGGCATGTCCTCGAAGCCCTCGTCGTAGGCCTCCTCGTAGGGGACGTGCACGATCGGCGAGTGGCTCGCCGCGAGCTCGCGGACGCGCAGCGCGAGCTCGCCGATCGTCACCTCCTCGGTCGAGCCGACGTTGACCACCTGCCCGACCGCGCGCGGCTCGGACGCGAGCGCGACCAGCGCGCGCACCACGTCGCCGACGTACGTGAAGCAGCGCGACTGCCGGCCGTCGCCGTAGACCGTGATGGGCTCGCCCGCGAGCGCCTGGCGCACGAAGCGCGGCACCACCATGCCGTAGCGCCCGGTCTGGCGCGGGCCGACGGTGTTGAACAGGCGGACGATCGTGACCGGCTGCCGGCGCTCGCGCCAGTGCGCGAGCGCGAGGAACTCGTCGAGCGCCTTGCTGCAGGCGTACGCCCAGCGGTGCTTGCTGGTCGGGCCGAGGACGAGGTCGGCGTCCTCCCGGAACGGCACCGCGGTGCTCTTGCCGTAGACCTCGGAGGTCGAGGCGACGAGCACCAGCTTCTTCTTCTTGCTCGCGTGCCGCAGCACGACCTGGGTGCCGCTGACGTTGGTCTCGATCGTGCGCACCGGCTCCTCGACGATCAGCGCGACGCCGACCGCGGCCGCGAGGTGGAAGACGACGTCGCAGCGGTCGACCAGCTCCGCCGTCACCGCCTCGTTGCGCACCGAGTCGATCACGTAGTGGAAGCGCCGGTCTGACTTCAGTGCCTCGATGTTCTCGATCGATCCGGTCGACAGGTCGTCGAGGACGTGCACCTCGCAGCCCGCCGCGAGCAGCGCCTCGGACAGGTGCGAGCCGACGAAGCCGGCGCCTCCCGTGATCAGCGCGCGCTTGAGCTCGGCCATCCGCCACCCTCCGTTTCCGCCGGCTCAACTCGCGAGCGCGATCGTCCGACAGTCCTCGTGACCTCACGCGAGGCCCCAACGTGAACGCGCAACCCCTGCAGCTCGGGCTGCTCGCCCTTGCGGTCGCGACGCTCTCCGCCGCCGCGGTGAAGCCGCTCGCCCGCCGCGTCGGTGCCGTTGCCGTGCCGCGCGCGGACCGCTGGCACCGGCGCCCGATCCCGCTGCTCGGCGGGGTGGCGATCGCGGCGGGCGTCCTGGCTCCAGCCGCGCTGCTCGGATCCGACGAAGGACATCGCCTCGGGACGCTCCTGTTGGGGTCCTTCGGCCTCTTCCTGCTCGGTCTTTACGACGACGTGCGGCCGCTGCGCCCGCAGACCAAGCTGCTCGGCCAGATCCTCGCCGCGGCGGCGGTGGCGGCGCTCGGCTTCGAGCTGCGGCTCACGGCCTACCCGGTGGTCAACACGCTGCTGACGATGCTGTGGATCGTCGCCCTGACCAACGCCTTCAACCTGCTCGACAACATGGACGGCCTCGCGGCCGGGATCGGCGCGATCGCGGCGGGCTACCGCCTGGCGTTCTTCGCCATGGACGGCGACGCGACCGGCGTCGCCTTCAGCGCGATCCTGATCGGCGCGCTGCTCGGCTTCCTCGTGCACAACGCTCCGCCGGCGTCGCTGTTCATGGGCGACGCGGGCAGCATGTTCGTCGGCTTCTCCGTGGCGAGCCTGAGCCTGTCGTCGGATGCGGCGCACACGCGCGGCATCGCCTCGGTGCTGCTCTTCCCGGTGCTGATCCTGATCGTCCCGATCCTGGACACGGTGTTCGTCACCGTGACGCGGGTCCTCGCGAACCGCTCGATCGCGGTCGGCGGCCGCGACCACACGTCGCACCGGCTGGTGCAGCTCGGCATGTCGGAGCGGCGCGCGGTCGGCGCGCTCTACGTCGCGGCGCTGGTCGGCGGCGGCGTCGCGTTCTTCTCGCGCGCCTACGGGCTGTCCTACGGCATCGTGCTGGTGACGCTGGTCGCGCTCGGCGCCGTCATCCTCGGGGTCTTCCTGTCGCAGGTGAAGATCCAGGGCGCCGACGCCGGGGGCACCGCGGACGGCCGCTTCCGGCGCGTCGTGCGCCTGCCGTACAAGCGCCAGGTGGCGACCGTCGTGACCGACGCGGTGTCGATCGTGCTCGCCTACTACTGCGCCTACCTGCTGCGCTTCGAGAGCCAGCTCGGCGCGCACGAGGCGACCTTCGTCCGCTCGCTGCCGCTCGTCCTCGCCTGCCAGCTCCTCGCGCTGGGCTCGTTCCACGCCTACCGCGGCATCTGGCGCTACACGACGCTCGCCGACGTCATCCGCCTGGTGAAGGCGATCAGCGCGGGCAGCGTCGCGGCGATCGTGGTCGTCGTCTACCAGTTCCGCTTCGTCGGCTTCTCGCGCGCGGTGTTCGTCCTCGACTGGCTGCTGCTGGTCGTGCTGGTCGTCGCGAGCCGCGCGTCGTTCCGGGTGCTCGGCGAGGTGCTGCGTCCGCGCGCGCGCGACGGACGTCCGGTGCTGATCTACGGCGCCGACGACGCCGGCGAGCTGATCGCGCGCGAGCTCTTGCGTCCGGGCGCGGCGACGCGCCGGCCGATCGGCTTCCTCGACGACGACCCCGGCAAGCGCGGCACCGAGATCCACACCTTCCCGGTGCTGGGCGGCGTCGACGACCTGGCCGCGATCGTGCGCGATCGCGAGGTCGCCGAGGTGCTGGTCGCATCGAACGCGATGCCGCCCGACAAGCTCGGCCGCGTCGACCGGCTGTGCCGCGAGCTCAAGGTGCCGCTGCTGCGCGTCTCGCTGCAGATCGGCGACGGCGCGTCGCTGCACTGACCGGCGCCGACGCCGCACGCGCGCCGGGGGGCGCGAGCAGCTCGTCCCAGACGGCGAGCGTGTCGCGGTTGACGCGCTCGAGCGACATCTCGTCCTCGACGAGCCGCCGGCCCTGCTCGCCCATGCGGCGGCGCAGCGCGCCGTCGGCGACGAGACGGCGCAGCGCATCGACCAGCGCCTGATCGTCGCCCGGCGGGACGAGGAAGCCGGTGTCGCCCGAGCGGACGGCCTCGCGGCAGCCGGGCACGTCGGTCGCGACGATCGGACGCGCGCTCGCCGCGGCCTCGACGAGGAACTTCGGCACGCCCTCGCCGTAGCGCGTCGGCAGGCAGGCGACGTGCACCCGGCGCAGCACCGCCGGCATGTCGGTGCACGTTCCCCACCACTCGACGACGCCCGAGGAGGACCAGCGCGCGACGGTCTCCCGCGGCACGGCGTCGGGGTTGCCGGGCTCGGGCAGCGAGGCGATCGCGAAGCGCGCCGCGCCGCGCAGCCGCTCCGCGGCACGCACGAAGTCGCCGGCGCCCTTGCTCCACAGCACGCGGCCGGCGAACAGCACGACCGGCGGTCCCGGCGGCTCCGGCGCGGGCGCGAACGCGCGCATGTCGACGCCCGAGCCGCGGATCACCCGGCAGCGCTCCGCCGCGACGATGCGGC
>JBFMAS010000604.1:0-13073 GCA_040755575.1 Thermodesulfobacteriota bacterium | reverse complement strand
CTCGCCCAAGTCGAGCCCTCGATCCTGATCGACATCCGCTACGCGACGACCGACAACTTCACCGGCGTCGCGGTCTATCCCGTGGCGCGCTGCCTGCTCCGCCCGGACGTCGCCGAGCGGCTCGCCCGCGTCCAGCGCGAGCTCGAGACGCGCGGCCTCGGCCTCAAGGTGTGGGACTGCTACCGGCCGATCTCCGTGCAGCAGCGCCTCTGCGCGCTGGTGCCCGACTCGCGCTACGTCCTCGAGCCCGTGCTGCGCGACGGCCAGCCGGTCGAGGGCTCGAAGCACAACCGCGGCGCGGCGGTCGACCTCACCATGGTCGACGCGAGCGGCCGCGAGCTCGTGATGCCGACCGGCTACGACGACTTCAGCGAGCGCGCGCACCGCAACTACATGGGCGGCGACCCGCAGGCGGTGCGCAACATGCGGATCCTCGAGGTCGCCATGGTGCGCGAGGGCTTCGAGCCGCTGCCCACCGAGTGGTGGCACTTCGACGGCCCGGGCTGGGAGAAGTACCCGCTGTCGGACGTGCCGCTGACGCGCTGACGGACGGCGGACGCGTCAGCCGCTCGCGGCGGCGTCGCAGATCGCCCGCAGCGCGACCAGCGGGGTGACCAGCGCCGCCAGCGCGGCGGCGAACAGCCCCTTGAACACGACGAAGCGCCACGCGCCCATCTCGCGCACCTCGAGCGCGGCGAGCGCCCAAACGACGACCGGCGCGAACGCGATCACGCAGGCGAGGCCGAGCACCAGCGCGCGCGGCAGCGTGCCGGCCGGCAGGCGGCGCAGCGCGGCGTGCGAGCCGTTTGCCGAGTCGAGCCGCGGCAGCCGTCCCTTCTCGACCTGGCCGCGCGCGAGGCGCGTGACGATCAGGCAGGTGAAGAACGGCAGCAGGAAGGCCGTGCCGATCGTGTCGCCGACGATGCTCAGCTCGCGGCCCCAGGTCGGCACGGCGTCGACGGATCGCACCATGAGCCAGGCGATGCCCGCGTTGAGCAGCAGGTTGAACAGCGCCGCGCCGACGCCCTGCTCGATCAGCAGGTAGCGACGGTGCGCGGCGTCGAGCGCGAGGGCTCTCACAGCTTGCCCGCCGCGATCATCTCACGCAGCTCGGCGAACTTCGTCGCGTAGTCGATCCGGGTGCGGTGGATCACCTCGTAAGCCTCCTCGCGGCCGTAGACGTGCGTGATCTCGACGCGCTGCTTGGTCGCGCCGGGGGCCTGCTTGTAGGTCAGGAAGTAGTGCTTCAGGCGCTCGACGAGCGCCTCGGGGCTCTCCTCGATCTCGAGCCAGCTGCCGTACACGGCGTCGCCCTCGAGGACTGCGATGATCTTGTCGTCCGCCTCGTTGCCGTCGATCATGCGCAGCCCGCCGATCGGGATCGCCTGCACCAGGATGTCGCCGTGCGAGATGTCGCGCTCGGACAGCACGCAGATGTCGAGCGGATCGCCGTCGCCCAGGATGCCCGGGCGTCCCGTCCGCTCGGAGCAGAACCTGCCGGTCTCGTCGCCGCAGTAGGTCTGCGGGATGAAGCCGTACAAGGTCGGGTAGACGTTGGAGAACTTCTGCGGCCGGTCGATGTGCAGGTAGCCGGTCGCCTTGTCGAGCTCGTACTTGACGGTGTCCGTCGGGACGATCTCGATGAACGCCGTCACCTTGCGCGGCGCGTCGTCGCCGATCGCGACCCCGTGCCAGGGATGGCGCTTGTAGAGGAACGGAAGCACGTCCGCGAGCCGGAAACCCTTGCTCTCCGCCATGCTCCCGGCCTACCACAAAGCGGGATCACGAACGATGGTCACGATCCTGCTCGTCGCGGCGATCGTCGCCGCCGTTGCGGCCCTCGGCCTGCGCCGCATGCGCAACGCGCGGGCACGCCGCGAGGTGCATCGCGGGCCGGGCACCTCGGCCGAGGAGGCGATCCCGATCCGCTCGTTCGAGGACATGGACGCGCACCTGCGTCGCAGGCGCTGCGCGTGCGGCTCCTTCCTCACCCTCGCCGGCGAAGGTACGCGGGCCGCCGCAGGACGCCGGCTGCGCGTCGCGCGCCTCGCCTGCGACGACTGCGACGAGTCGCTGGAGCTCTACTTCGACACCAGCGCGCTGCTGCAGTGAGCTCTATTCCGCGTTGCCCTGCCCGCGGCGCATGATCTCGAGCAGCGACTTCTCGTCGAGCGGCCGCTCGTGCGTCGCCGGGATCTCGCCCGTGCGGGCGACGATCGCCGCGAAGCCGAGCACCGTACCCTTGTCGTTCAGGATCTGCCGGTCGTTGCTGAAGCGGATCACCCGCAGCGTGCCGTCGCGCTCGACGCCGGGCTGCTCGTGCGCGCCGATCGGCGGGGCGACCGCCCACGGGCTGCGCGACTCCTCGAAGTCCGCCGCCTCCTCGCCGCGGGCGGGAAGCGCCGCCGCCAGGCAGCTCAGCGTCAAGAATATCGCCAGCGCGGCGCGGCCGCCGCGGCTCGTTCGCTCGCTCTTCATCGGGACCTCCGATCTCGCGGTCTCGGACCACTCGAGGAATCGGCGCCCGCGAGGCCGAGCATGAGGGCGGACGCGACCCGGGAGCTGGAGGGGGGCCGCTGCTGCCATCCTAGACCCTCGGCTTCGCTGTCGGAATCGAGACCGCATCGAGGCGCGTCCTTTTCGTCGCGCGTGCGAACGAGTAGAACCGCGGCAAGTCGAGGTACGGCCTCTTGGAGCACACATGAGCTATGCGGAGATCCTCTACGAGGTGACCGACGGCGTCGCCGCGGTCACGCTGAACCGGCCGGACAAGCTCAACGCCTGGACGCTCGGGATGGGCGCCGAGGTCGAGCATGCCCTGCGTACGGCGGACGCCGACCCCGCCGTGCGCACGATCGTCGTCACCGGCGCCGGCAAGGGGTACTGCGCCGGCGCGGACATGGACATGCTGGTCGCCTTCCAGAAGGGCGGCTCGGGCGACCAGATGCTCGCGACGAGCACGGAGCTGCCGCCGCTCGACGAAAGGCTGCCGTCCGCGTTGCGCGGCGCCTACAGCTACCCGATGGCGCTCTCGAAGCCGGTGATCGCCGCGGTGAACGGCGTCGCCGCGGGGCTCGGCCTGTCCTACATGCTGTTCTACGACATGCGCTTCGCGTCGGATCGCGCGCGCTTCGGCACCGTGTTCTCGCGCCGCGGCCTGGTCGCCGAGCACGGCACGGCCTGGATCCTGCCGCGCCTCGTCGGCATGCACAACGCGTGCGACCTGCTCTACTCGGGCCGCCTGATCGACGCGCAGGAGGCGCTGCGCATGGGTCTCGTCAACCGCGTGATCGAGCACGACCGCCTGCTGCCCGAGGTGATGGACTACGCGCGCGAGCTCGCAGCGCGCTGCTCGCCGCGCTCGCTGCGCATCATGAAGCGCCAGCTCTACGGCGACCTCTTCACAGACCTCGGGAGCGCTCTCGAGGAAGCGGACAGCGAGATGGTGCGCAGCTTCGGCACCGAGGACTTCCGCGAGGGCGTGGCGTCGTTCCTCGAGCGCCGCGAGCCGCGCTTCACGGGCCGCTGAGCGGGCGCGCGCGCCGATGCTGACCCTCTACCAGTTCGAGATCTCGCCCTTCTGCGACAAGGTGCGGCGGATCCTCAACGTCAAGCGCGTACCGTACCGCATCGAGGAGGTGCCGCCGTCGAAGACGCTGACCGTCGTGCGCAGGCACAACGCGGCCGGCAAGCTGCCGCTCCTGATCGACGAGGGCCGCGTCGTCGCGGACTCGACGGACATCGCGCACTACCTCGAGCAGCGCTTCCCCGAGCCGCCGCTCGTGCCCGAGGAGCCGCGCCAGCGCGCGCTGTGCCACGTCCTCGAGGACTGGGCCGACGAGAGCCTCTACTTCTACGAGATGCGGCTCCGCTTCACGCTGCCGCACAACGCGCGGCGCTTCGTCCCGGAGCTCGTCAAGTACGAGAGCAGCCTCGTGCAGCGCGTGGCGCCGCTCGCGCTGCCGCTCGTGCTGCGGCGCACGGTCGCGGCGCAGGGGGTCGGCCGCAAGCCGGTCGCCGACGTGCTGCGCGACGTCGAGCGCCACCTCGACGCGCTCGCCGGCCTGCTGCAAAGCGGACCGTTCCTCCTCGGCGAGCGCCTGACGCTCGCCGACATCGCGGTCTTCGCGCAGCTCTTCTGCATCCGCGCGACCGACGAGGGCGGGCGCATGGTCGCCGCGCGTCCGACGGTCGCCGCCTGGCTCGAGCGCGTCGACGGTGCGACCCGGGCGCAGTCGGACGCGGCTTCCGCGGCGGGGGCGACGGCCGCGCGATGAAGCTGCCCGCGAGGGGCCGCTCGGCGGCGGCGGTCCTCGACGAGATCGAGGCGCTGCAGGCGAACGACGTCGACTGGAAGGCGGGCCGCGTCTTCAGCCTCGCGTACTACGCGGGCCCCGACGTGCTCGCGCTCGCGACCGAGGCGCACGCGCGCCTGCAGTCGGCGAACGCGCTCAACGTCGCCGCGTTCCCGAGCCTGCGCCGCATGCAGGCCGACGTCGTGGCGATGGTCGCCGACCTGCTGCACGGCGGCCCCGAGGCCGCGGGCTTCATGACGACCGGCGGCACCGAGAGCATCCTGCTCGCCGTCAAGGCGGCGCGCGGCCGGGCGCGCGAGCGCGGCATCGCGGCGCCCGAGATGGTGCTGCCGACGAGCGCGCACGCGGCGTTCGAGAAGGCGGCGGCGTACTTCGGCGTGCGCTCGGTGCGCGTCCCCGTCGGCGAGGACTGGCGTGCCGACCCGCGCGCGATGGCGGAGGCGCTCACGCCGAGCACCGCGCTGCTGGTCGCGTCGGCGCCGCAGTACCCGCAGGGCGTCGTCGACCCGGTCGCGGAGATCGCCGAGATCGCGGCCTCGCGCGACGTCCTGTGCCACGTCGACGCCTGCATGGGCGGCATCACGCTGCCGATGCTCGAGCGCCTCGGCCACCGGGTCGCGCCGTGGGACTTCCGGGTAGCGGGCGTGACGTCGATCTCGGTCGACCTGCACAAGTACGGCTACGCGGCGAAGGGCGCGTCGGTGCTGCTGCACCGCACGAAGGAGCTGCGCAAGCACCAGACCTTCTCGACCGACGACTGGCTCGGCGGGCTCTACGCGAGCTCCGGCATCCTCGGCACGAAGAGCGGCGGGCCGATCGCCGCCGCGTGGGCGGTGATGCACCACCTCGGCGAGGACGGCTATCTGCGCTTGACGAAGCTCGCACGCGAGGCGACGGAGGCGCTCGTCGCCGGGCTGCGCGCGCTCCCCGGCGCGCGCGTCCTCGCCGAGCCCGACACGACGCTCGTCGCGTTCACGTTCGACGACGTCGACGCGTTCGCCGTCGGCGACGCGCTCGCGCGGCGGCGCTGGACGGTCGACCAGCAGAAGCCGCCGCCGAGCCTGCACTGCATGGTGAACGCCGTGCACGCGCCGGTCATCACCGAATTCGTCGATGACCTGCGCGCCGCGCTCGACGAGGTGCGCGCGAGCGCCGCACACGGGAGGCAGCGGGCCTACGGCGTCCTCGAGTGAAGCGCGGACGCGCAGCGGTGCCGGCCGGCAGGGCGCCGGCACGCCGCGCGCCGCCGCGCTTCAGTCCTCGTCGAGGACGACGGCGCCGCTCGCCGGATCGATCCTCAGGTCGACCCGCTTGCCGCTCTTGTCGATCGCCTCGGCCTCCCAGCGGCCGTCGTCGTACTCGACGTCGCGCACGTCGCGGTAGCCCGCCGCCTCGACCTTGCGTACGATCTCGTCCGGGGACAGCGTGGTGGCGGCCGAGCCGGCCGTCCGCCGCGCGCAGGGCCTCGCGTCGCCGGAGCTGGCGTGCGGGCCGCTGCGCATGGACACCGGCAGCGGCGAGGTCAGCGTCGACGGCGTGCCGGTGCGCCTGACCGCGCAGGAGCTCAAGATCCTCGAGTACCTGCTGCACCGGACGGGACGCATCGTGAGCCGCTCGGAGATCATCGACCACGCCTACGACGGCGACTTCGACCGCGACTCGAACGTGATCGACGTCCTGGTGAGCCGCATCCGCCGCAAGCTCGCCGCCGACCTGATCGAGACGGTGCGCGGGCTCGGCTACAAGCTCAGGCCGCGTCATGAACCGGCGCTCGCTCCGCACGCGGCTGCTCGCGGTGAGCGTGCTGTGGCTCGTGGCCGCGATCGCCGGCGGCGGCGTCGCGCTGTCGCATGCGTTCCGCGCGTCGGCAGAGAGCGCGTTCCAGGCCCAGCTCGACTCGCTGCTGCTCGCCGTGGTCGCGGCGCTCGAGGTCCCGTCCGGCGCGCCGGCTCGCATGACGCGTGGGGTGCCCGATGCCCGCTTCGAGCAGGTCTACTCCGGCTGGTACTGGCAGGTGAGCGACGGCGCGCACGAGCTGCGCTCGCGTTCGCTGTGGGACGAGCGGCTCGTCGCGGATGTACGTGGCGCCGACGCCGCAGCCGCGACGCTCGCGGGCCCGCGCGGCGAGGCGCTGCGCCTCGTGCGCCGCGAGCTCCGCTTTCCGGGCCGCGACCGGCCGATCATCGTCACGCTCGCCGGCCCCGAGGCCGCGCTGCGCCGCGAGACCGCGCGCTTCGACCGCCTGCTCGCGCTGTCGCTCGGCGTGCTCGGCGCCGGGCTCGTCGCGACCGTCCTGCTGCAGGTCGGCTACGGGCTGCACCCGCTGCGGCGACTCGCGCACGACGTCGCCGAGGTGCGCGCGGGACGGCGCGCGCGTCTCGGCACCGACTACCCGAGCGAGGTCGCGCCGCTCGCGCGCGCGATCGACGAGCTGCTCGACCACGACGCCCGGCTGCTCGAGCGCGCGCGCGCGAGCGCAGCCGACCTCGCGCACGCGCTGAAGACGCCGCTCGCGGTCGTCGCGGTGGAAGCGGGGCGCGACGGCTCCGACGCGGCGCGCGCGATCGCGTCGCAGGTCGCGGCGATGAGCGGGCTCGTGGACCATCACCTGTCCCGGGCCGCGGCGGCCGGCGCGCGCGACCTGCCGGGAGCCCGCTGCGACGTGCGCCCGGTGATCCGGAGGCTGCGCGACACCCTGCTGCGCCTGCACGCCGAGAAAGAGGTCGCGCTTGACCTCGACGTCGACGGCGCTCCCAGCTTCGCGGGCGAGCGCCAGGACCTCGAGGAGATGCTCGGCAACCTGCTCGAGAACGCGTGCAAGTGGGCCCGCTCGCGCGTCGTCGTGCGGGCGCGCGACGGCGGCGGTGCGCTGCGGCTCGAGGTCGAGGACGACGGCCCCGGCATCGACGCCGCGCAGGCCGACGTCGCGCTTCGGCGCGGCGCTCGCCTCGACGATGCCAAGCCCGGCTCGGGGCTCGGCCTCGCGATCGCGGCCGATCTCGCGGCGCTCTACGGCGGCACGCTGGCGCTCGATGCGAGCGCTCTCGGCGGCCTCCGCGCTCGCCTCGAGCTACCGGCTGCTTGACGCACGCGCGGCGAGCAGCTCGCGCGCGAGCGTCGGCACGTCTCGTGTCGTCGCGCAGGGCTCGTCGCACCAGTCGCCGTACGGGTCGACCAGGACGCCGTGCAGGCCGGCGGCGCGCGCGCCCAGCACGTCGACCGCGAACAGGTCGCCGACGTGCGCCGTCCGCGCGGGCAGCGAGCCGACCACCTCGAGCGCGCGCGCGAAGATGCGCGGATCGGGCTTCTCGACGCCGACGCGCGTCGAGTCGAGGACGGCGTCGAGCGGAGCGCGGAGACCGAGGCGCTCGAGGCCCTCCTCGACCGTGCCGTCCGAGTTGCTCACGACGGCGAGCTTGATGCCCGCCGCGTGCAGCTCGGCGAGCGCCTGCGGCACGCCGGGCAGGACGCGCGACCAGAGCCGCCGCGTGCCGACCGCCTTCATGTCGCGGGCGAGCTCGAGGACGACCTGCATGCGTCGCGCCTCGGGTACGCCGAGCCGCGCCAGCGTGTTGGCGACGTGGAACGCGAAGGTGTCGCGAGCCTCGCTCGAGAGCCCGGTCGCGAGCAGGCGCGAGAGCCGCGGCCGCGCCGCCGCCTCGGCGCGCGCCACCGCGTCGGGCGTCGCGGCGACGCCGTGCCGGGCGAGCAGCTCGCACACGAGGTCCAGGTCCATGCCGATGAGCGTGTTGCCGGCGTCGAGGAAGAGCGCCTCGAGCGTCGCGAGCGGCGGGGATCGCACGCGCGACGCTTTGCCACGCGCGGGCGGTGCGCGCCACACGGCGCGGCTCTTTGCACGACCGCGTTCCTCGGCGTTGCGCGTCGTGGTACGACGGCGCCGATGGCCCCGCGGCGCCCCAGCCTGCCCACCCTCCTCGCCGTCACCCTGGCGCTCGCGTGCCCGCCTCCGCTCGGCGCGCAGACCGAGCCGGTCACGCCGCGCGACCAGGAATTCCCGCTCGACGTCGACCTCGACGACCGCGTCGACCCGGTGCCGCCGGGCGGCGAGATCGTCTACGAGGTCGAGATCGAGAACTTCACCGCGCAGCCGGCGCCGGACGTCGTCGTCACGGTCCACCCGCCGCAAGGCACGACGTTCGTCGTCGCGCACCGCGAGCCCGACTGGGCGGAGGTCACGGCGCAGGTCTTCGCCGACCGG
Organism: Thermodesulfobacteriota bacterium; assembly: GCA_040755575.1. Classification (GTDB taxonomy): domain Bacteria; phylum Desulfobacterota; class Binatia; order UBA12015; family UBA12015; genus DATCMB01. Next base: position 4,538 of record JBFMAS010000604.1, on the reverse strand, counting down.
GTCGAGCTCGCGCTCGGCGACGTCCCGACCTGCGACCTGCCGGGGGTGGCGCGCTGCCGCGACGTCTGGCTCGTGCTGGCGCTCGATCCCGGCGTCGAGCCCGGCACCGTGCTCGAGAACCGGGTCGGCATCGCCTCGAGCGACGCCGTCGCCCATCCACCGAACGAGGCCGCCACGTACACCACCGCGGGAGCGGCCGCGGTGCGCGCGTCGAAGGTCTTCGTCGGCCGCCCCCTGCGCGACCGCTTCACGATCGAGGCCGACATCGGACGCAGCGGGCTCCGCACGCTGGACGACCCGCCGACGCCGACGATCGAGCTCGGCGCCGGCATTCGCGTCGTCTTCGGCGAGGCGGGGGCGACGCCGCTGCTCGACGTCACGGTGCCGGCCGCCGACCTGCGCTGCACGAACCCCGACGACGACCCGAGCAGGAACAAGACCTGCGCCCTGCGCGACCCGAAGAAGTGGCGCCTGCTGGGCCTGCAGAAGCTCCAGGTGCTGCAGCGCCCCTACCGCAAGGTGCAGCGCAACAACGCGCAGCTCCGCGTGCGCGGCGCCTTCCTCGACATCCCGCCATCGGTCGGCAACGACTTCGAGCTCACCGTCGAGGCGGGCGGCGAGGTCTACGCCGACGTCTACACGGTCGAGCCGGCGCCGAACGGGCGCTTCCGCCGCTACGCGCACGCGCAGGGCCAGCCGTAGCGGACGCGCCCCGAGCTCGGCGCGCGGTCGTCAGCGCAGCGCGCTCGCGGTGCCGATCAGCGCGACGGTGCCGTCGGCCTTCTCGCACCAGACGTCGAGGTGGCAGCGCTGCTTCGAGCCCTCGGGCACGACCTCGCGCACGCGGCCGCGGACCGTGAGCCGATCCTCGACCCAGACGACGTTCACCAGGCGCACGTCGAGCTTGCCGCCGTGGTGCCAGCCCGCGCCGAACTGCGCGGCGAGCGTGTCGGAGACGAAGCAGATCGCCATCATCCCCTGCACGACGATGTCCGGGAAGCCGAGCGCGCGCGCCATCTCGCGGTCGTTGTGGTAGTTGCGGTGCGGGCCGGAGAACGCCTCGCACATCGCGAGCGTGACGGTCCGCCTGCCGGGCGCGATCTCCTCGCCCTCGGTCGGCAGCTCGAAGCGCCGGTCGGAGCGCTTCTCGCGCTGCCGATCGACCGCCACCTCGCCCGCCGCGAGGTCCTGGGCGAGGAAGCTCTGGTGCGTGCGGCTGCGCTGCAGCCAGCGCCCCTCGGCGGCCGTCCACAGCACCTCGGCGACGACGTACAGGCGGTCGCGCTTGCGGTAGCGCTCGACCACGGTGACGCGCGAGCGTGCCTCGACGCCGATCCGCAGCGGCGCGAACATCTCCCACTCCTGGCGCGCGTGCAGATTGCCGATGATGTTCGGCAGGTACCACGACAGGTCGCGGTAGACCTCGGAGTGGAACAGCAGCGCCGGCGCGACCTCGTCGTGGGCGCGATCGAGCCCCGTACCGGCCGCGTAGTGCTCGACCTCCTTGCGCGTCACCACGACCGCACGTCCGCCGAGGTCCTGGCCGACGTGCACCTCGCCCTGGGGAAAGAAACCGTCGCTCATGGGCGCGGATCGTGCGAGCGGACGGCGTCCCGAGTCAAGCCGCACGTGCAGGACGTACGGCAGCGAGCGCTGCGACCGCCGTCAGGTTGCAGACGAAGAACGCGACGAACACGGCCCCGTAGCTGCCCGAGGCGTCGAACACCGCGCCCGCGACGACCGGGCCGAGGATGCCGCCCGGGATCAGCGTCAAGAGCAGAAGGCCGTAGATGCTGCCGAGGTGCGTCGTGCCGAAGCGGCGCCCGACGACCAGCGGCACGACGACGTCCTCCGCCGCCGTCGCGGCGCCGTGCAGCAGCAGGAAGAGCGGGATCGCGAGCGGCACGTCGGGCACGAGGAGAAGCGCCGAGGCGAGCGCGATCAGGACGAAGTTGCCGACGGCCGCGAGCCGCGGCCCGACGCGGTCGGCGATCGAGCCGGCGAAGAGCTTGCCGACGATGCCGACGCCGACCGTCACGCTGAAGCCGAGCGCGGCCTCGCCGTGCGCCCAGCCGAGGTCCGAGAGGAAGGCGACCAGGTGCGTGTTGACGCCGAGGCGGTAGAGGTAGAAGGCGAGCAGCACCCAGAACAGCAGCCAGAAGTCGCGCTGGCGCAGAGCGCTCGCGGCGTCGTCGGCGGCGGCGAGGTCGTGCGGCTCGAAGCTGCCGAGCGGAGCCGGGTCGTGCGTCGCGCTCGCGCGCCCATCCTGACCGCTTGCGGCGCGGCCCGGGCGCGGGACGCCCACGACGAGCGCGAACGGCAGCAGCAGCAGCCACAGCGTCCCCCCGATCGCCGCCAGCGCGCCGCGCCAGCCGCCTTCCGCGGCGAGCGCCGCGCCGGTCGCCGCGCCGAGCGCGCCACCGACGTTCGAGCCGACGTAGACGAGCCCGAGCGCGAGCCCGCGCCGGTCGGCGAAGCGCCCCGCGATCGCGCTCGCCGCGGGCAGATCGCCGAGGCAGGCCACGCCGATCCCGATCCCGACCGCGACCAGGTAGAACTGCCAGACCTGCTCCATGCGCGAGGCGCCGAGCAGCGCGGCGCTCATGACCAGGCTGCCGGCGACGAGCACCAGGCGCGGCCCGCGCCGGTCCGACAGCCAGCCGACCAGCGGCCCGGCGAGCGCGACGAAGGTGCTCATGATCGGGTTCGCGGCCGCGTACACGGTGCGCGACCAGCCGAGGTCCTCGCCGACGGGCTTGAGGAAGACCGGGAAGAGGTAGCCGCCGACGCCCATCCCGACCTGGCAGACGAGGCAGGCGACCACCACCAGCCAGTCCCGCCAGGGGCGGTCGCGCCCGCTCAAGGCATGCCCATGTCGCGGCGCAGCGCGCGAAAATCCTGCGTCCAGCGGCCGTCCGCGGCGCGCACGACGAGCGGCGGAACGAGCGGTGCGCCGGCGTCCTCGCCGGCGGGGCGGCCCGCGAGGTCGTCGCGCCGGCACAGCACGTGCACGGCCAGCAGCGGCGGCTTGCCGGCGCGCGGCACGACGTCGCGCGTCGCCGTCAAGCGCAATCCCGCGCCGCGCGCAGACGCCGCGACGCGCGCCGTCTGCGCGCCGCCGGCGCACGTCACGAAGCGTCCGCCCGGCGCGAGCAGGCGCGCGGCCGCGCGGCAGTAGTCCTCGATGCCGCCGCGCTGCTCGATGCGGCACGGCGCCCGCTGCACGCGCGGCGACGCGCGTCCGGCGGCCGCCGGCACGTAGGGCGGCGTGCCGGTGAGGAGGTCGAAGACCGCTCCCTCGGGGACGAGCGACGGATCGCGCAGGTCGCCGTGCCGCACCTCGCAGCGCGCGTCGACGCCGTTGCCCTCGAGCGAGCGGCGCGCGAGGTCGACGCTCACGTCCTGCGCCTCGACGCCGACGCCGCGCGCGTGCGGGAAGCGCCACGCGAGCAGCATCAGCACGGAGCCGATGCCGCAGCCGAGGTCGGCGAAGCGCACGGGCGGCGCGTCGGCGCACGTCGCGGCGGCGAGCCATGCCGTGACCAGGTCGTCGAGCGACCAGCGGTGGCCGTCGACCCGCTGCAGGATGCGCCAGTCGCCCGCGAGCCAGCACAGGTCCTCGCCGGCGCGCGGCGCGAGCGCCGGGTCGTTCCAGCGGGCGGGCCTCGGCCCGGGCGCGACGAAGCCGTGCGGACGGCGTGCGCGCCGCACGACGCCGCCGAGCGACGACGCGTCAGCGGCGCGCACGCGGCGCCTCCTGCCTCGATCCGCGCGGCGCGCCGATGCCGCACAGCTCCGCGATCTCGGCACGATACGCCTCGGCCACGGTCGGGTGCCCCGGCAGATCCTCGCGCGGCGCAACGCAGCCGATCCGCAGCGCGTGCGGCTGCAGGGTGACGCGCACGCGGTCGCCGTCGCGCACCAGCGTGAGCGGCCAGTGCCGGCAGGCGGCCGGCTTGTACGCCGGCACCGGGCGGCCGCTGCGCAGCGCCAGGTGGTGGATCGAGCACAGCGCGTGCGTCCTCGTCCGGAACAGGAACGGGCACACGCCGTGGTCGTCCGCCTCGATCAGCAGGTGGGGCGGCTCCTCGTCGACGAACACGCTCGCGTAGCCGTCCGCCTCGCGCAGCGCGGGCACGATCGCGGCGAGCTCGTCCATCAGCGTGTCGATCGCGCGCACCTCGCGCCGCGACACCTCGACCGCGAGCCCGACGCAGCAGGTGCGGTCGCGCGGGCAGCCGTCGGGCCAGCAGCGGTAGGCGTAGCGCTCGAGCTTCGGGTCGAGGACGAAGCGCGGCGCGGGCACGGCCGCGCGCGGCCTTCTGGCGGGATTCACGCGAGCTTCCTTACCCGCGCGGGAGCGCGAGGTCGACGGCGGCGCGCCGGCCCAGTGCGAGACCGGCCGGGCGGCGGCTGCGCCGCCCGGCCAGGTCCGTGCGCTACTCGAGGATCAGCACCGGTCCGGCCCCGGGGTCGCCGATCTGCGCCGCGCCCTCCTCGGAGTGGAAGACCACCTGCGTCGGCGAGCCCTCGTCCTG
>JBFMAS010000603.1:0-5147 GCA_040755575.1 Thermodesulfobacteriota bacterium | reverse complement strand
CCGGGCAGGGCGAGCGCCGCGAACGTGACGACGAGGACCCGCACCTCCGTCGCGAGCGACGGGAGCTCGAGGCTCAAGCGCCCTCGGCCGGTGTACGCGCGAGGCGGAGCGCCCTCGCGCCGTGCCCGTCAAGCACCGGTATGGACGGCCGCGCGACCCTGCCCGCGCGCCGCCCTCGCCTCGCCCCTGGTCCAGTCGAGGCGCACGAAGCAGCGATCCTCGACGATCCTCTCGAACTGCTCCGCCGATCCTTCCCACGTCCGCCGCTGCATCTCCGCGGCGGCCGCGCGGCCGAGCCGCTCGCGCGCGGCGGCGTCGTCGATCAGGGCGATCACCGCCTGCGCGACGCTCTCCGGCTCGGGCGCGGCGAGGCGACAGGTCTCGCCGTCCGCGATCATCTCGCGGACGCCCGGCACGTCGGCGTCGACCACGGCGCAGCCGCAGGCCATCCCCTGCAGCGGCACCCAGGAGATGTTCGCCGACAGCGAGAAGCAGAGCAGCACGTGCGACGCATTCATCGCTCGGGCGAGCTCGGCATGGCTCAGGACGCCGAGGTTCTCGAGCTCGAAGTCGACCTCGCGGAGCTCGTCGGCGCCCGCACCGAAGAACGCGATCTGCACGCCGGGCCGCGCCTGCTTGACGCGGCGAAGCGCCTCGACGCCGAGCGGGAAACCGCGCCGCGGCAGGCTCGGGCGGGCGAAGAACAGCACGCGCACGGGCTCGCCGCGCTCCGCCGGATCGCGCTCGAGGCGGAACGTCGCGGCGTCGACCGCGAAGTCGATCGACAGCGCCGGGCGCCCGGTCGCCTCCTCCATGCGCCGCGCGAGCGAGCGGCCGATGGTGACGATCTGCAGCGGCAGGTCGTACGTCGCCTCGGCCTTGCGGTAGAGCGGGTCGCGCGTCTCGTAGAACTCGGGCTCGAAGTCCTGGACGAAGTACATCTTGAACAGCGAGTCCTGGAGCCGCTCGACCGTGTACGCCGTCGGCCAGTTGGTCGCGATCGAGACGTCCGCGGGCAGGATGTGCTCGTGACCGATCACCGGCTCGACGTGCAGCGGGCCGAAGTTCTCGTCGAGGAAGGCCAGGATCTCCGCCTCGGAGAGGCCGTCGAGGTGCGCGATCGGCTCGACGTAGACGCGCACCTGATGGCCCGCGGCGCCGAGGTGGTTCGCCAGGCGGAAGATCGTCCAGTAGCCGCCCCCGGTGCCGGCGATCGGGGCGCGCACGATCCAGTTGATCATCAAGGGCCTGCTCGTCGCGGTCCGGCTGCGCAGCGACTTGAGCGTGTCGAGGAGAGCCGGCGCCGCCGTCGCGGTCCTGTGACGCGCGAGCGCGTCCTCGAGCGCCCGTGCACCGAGGGCCTCGCGCTCGCCCGGCGACTCGACGAGCCGGCTCAGCGCGTCGCGCCATCCCTCGCGCGTCCGCACCAGCACGCCGTTGCTCCCGTCGTCGATCACCCGCTCGAAGTCGCTGAGCGCGCTCGCGACCGTCGGGACGCCGACCAGCGCCGCCTCGAGGAACTTGATCGAGCTCTTGCACTCCGTGAACGGGTTGCCCTGCTCGAGCGGCGCTAGATTGACGTCGACCTGCGCCATCAGGGCGAACAGGCGCTGCCACGGCATCAAGGGGAGGTGCGCGTGGCGCTGACCGAAGCGTCCGAAGGTCTCGCTGACGTCGATGTGCCCGACGGTCAGCAGCCGCACGCCGGGATGGCGCTCCATCACCGAGACGATCGCCGCCTCCGCCTCGGCGAAGTCGCGGCGGTGCGTCGGCGTGCCGCTCAGGTACGCGATCACCACCTCGCCCGCGGAGCGGCTCGCCTGCCGGCGCAGCTCGCGCACGCGCCGCGCCTGCGCCGCGAGCTGCACCATGTCGCGGCTCGCGACGTTGGCGTGCACGACGACCTTGCCGATCAGGCTCGAAGCGCGGCGCGCGAGCGGCTCCGTCGACACGATCGCGCCGTCACAGCGGCGCAGCGTCGCGCGGTAGCGCTCGAGGCCGCGACGATAGAGATCGCGCTCCTCGCGCGGCTTGCCCTCGAGCGCCGCGACGTACGGCATCGAGCTCACGTCGAACACCCAGTCGTCGGTGTCGAAGACGACCGTCCGGCCGGTGCGCCGCGCCTCGCGGATGAAGTGGTCGACGTCCGGCCCGAACGGCACGCGGTGCAGCACGAAGTAGGCGTACGTCCGGAGAGCCCACGCGAGGTCGATCTCGCCGTAGATCGCGACGTCCGCCGTGACGCCCAGGACCTGCATCTGCTCCGCGTGGTGGTCGCAGCGGTAGCGCTTCGCATCCCCCGGGCAGCCGCTCAGGAACAGCACCGCCTTGCGCGCCTCGCCGCCCGCGCCGCCGCCGCGCCGGCGCGGCTCGAGCCCGACGAGGCGCCGCGGCACGTCGGTGAGCTGGCGCGCCGACTCGACCAGCGACCGCAGCGGCGCCGTGATCTTCCACGACTTCGAGCGCAGCACGGAGTCGAGGACCGCGCGAACCTGCTCGATCTGCTGGTGCTGCTGGTGGATGAACGCCTCGTGGCCCTCGATCGCCTCACGGGCGAGGCGCAGGCGCTCCTCGAGGTCCGCGCAGCGCGCGAGCGCCTCCTCGTGCGTGAGCTGCGGGCGGCCCCGCTCGTCCCCGCGCGACGGCCGATCGGCGCCTCCCAGCACGACCATGCGGCGCGCGGCCGACGCGACCGTCGCCTCGCTGCGCGTGTTCTTCGCCGCCATCGCGTCGCCGACCGCCGCGAACACGCGTGCGACCAGCGCCGGCGGAGGGCCGTACGCCGAGCCGCGCGCCGCGAGCGACTGGTTCTCGTGCTCCACCGCCTCGAGGCCCGCGTCGCGCCGCGCGGCGAGCGGGATCGCGTGGATGTGCCGGTAGGGCGCGCTCGACACGTCGCGGTAGGTCGTCAGGCCACGGTTGTAGTCCTCGAAGAAGTCGCCGACCTGCGCGTCGAGGTCGAACATGTTGAGGAAGATCAGCATCTGGACGAGCAGCCAGTTGCCGACGTCGTTCGTGGCGAGGCGGCGGAAGGTGCGTCCCGAGGCGCCGATCCAGTCCTCGAGCCAGGCGAGCGGAGGCAGGCCGTGCTGGAGGTGCTCCTCGAGCCAGCCGTGCGCGAGGCCGTTCGTCGAGTGCCGGTGGAAGTCCCGCAGCGCCTCCTCCGCGAGCTCGATCTGCGGCGACCGGTAGGGGCCGGCGACGATGACGACCTCGCGCGCGACCCGGAACAGCTCGGAGAGCACGAGCCCGCGGTCGGCCTCGTCGACGTGCTCGAGGACGTCGGCACAGCACACGACGTCGAACGAGCGCGCGTCGAACGGCAGGTGGCGCGCGTCCGCGACCGCGTCGACGTCGGCCCCCGAGCGCAGGTCGACGACGCGCACGTCGCGCAGGAACTCGCCCAGCAGGCCGCCGGATCCGCCGACGTCGAGCACGGTGAACCGCTCGCCCGGCTCGAAGGCCTTGCGGCAGAGCCGGCTGATCCACCAGTTGCGGCTGTAGGTGTCGGGCGGGATGCGCAGCGGCGGCACGAGCGGCCGCCGCGCGAGGCGCTTCGCCTCCGCGAGCGACGGCTGCGCCTCCCCGCTCACGACCGGATGCCGGCGCGGCGCTGGTTGTCCCCCCATCGCTTTCCCACGTGACGTTTTCCTCTGCTCAGGACAGCGGCATCCGTCCGATGCGCGCGATCGCCTCCTCGACGTTCCCTCGCGAGTTGAAGGCGCTCAGCCGGAAGTAGCCCTCCCCCGACGGCCCGAACCCCGACCCCGGCGTGCCGACGACGTGCGCCCCCTCGAGCAGGCGGTCGAAGAACTCCCACGACGAGAGACCGGACGGCGTCCGGAGCCAGATGTACGGCGCGTCGACGCCCCCATACACCGTGAGCCCGGCGCGAGTCAGCCCCTCGCGGATCAGGCGTGCGTTTTCCATGTAGAAGCGGACGATCTCGCGCGTCTGGCGCCGCCCCTCGGGCGAGTAGACGGCCGCCGCCGCGCGCTGCACCGGGTAGGACACGCCGTTGAACTTGGTCGTGTGACGCCGGTTCCAGAGCGCGTTGAGCGCGACGCGCTCGCCGCCGGCGGTCTCCGCCTCGACGTCCTTCGGGACGACGGTGAACGCGCAGCGCGTGCCGGTGAAGCCGGCCGTCTTCGAGAAGCTGCGGAACTCGACCGCCACCTCGCGCGCGCCGTCGATCTCGTAGATCGAGTGCGGCAGCGAGGGATCGGAGATGAACGCCTCGTAGGCCGCGTCGAACAGGATCACCGCGCCGGTGCGGCGCGCGAAGTCGACCCAGCGCGCGAGCTGCTCGCGGCTGGCCGCCGCGCCCGTCGGGTTGTTCGGCGAGCACAGGTAGATGAGGTCGACGCGCTCCTTCGGCAGCTCCGGCGTGAAGGCGTTCTCCGCGGTGGTCGGCATGTAGACGATGCCGGCGTAGCGGCCGTCGTCGCCCGCGGCGCCCGTGCGCCCCGCCATCACGTTGCTGTCGAGGTAGACCGGGTAGACCGGGTCGGTCAGCGCGACGACGCTGTCGGTCGCGAAGATCTCCTGAAAGTTGCCGCTGTCGCACTTCGAGCCGTCCGAGACGAAGATCTCGTCGCGCGCGATCTCGACGCCGCGCGCCGCGTAGTCGTGCTCGCGGATCGCGTCGACCAGGAAGTCGTAGCCCTGCTCGGGACCGTAGCCGCGGAAGCCGGCGTCGGTGCCCATCTCGTCGACCGCGGCGCGCATCGCCTCGACCACCGCGGGCACGAGCGGGCGGGTCACGTCGCCGATGCCGAGCTTGATGACCTTGGCCTCCGGGTTGGCCTTCTGGAAGGCGGCCACGCGCCGCCCGATCTCGGGGAAGAGGTAGCCCGCCTTGAGCTTGAGGTAGTTCTCGTTGATGCGCGCCATGACGGCGACGCATATCGGTTGGGGGCGGGGAGCGCTACGCGCGCGGGCTTGCGGATCTTGACGGTGGGGTTCGCGCCGGTGGGGCTCGTGCCGGTGGGCGCGGAGCGGTGGGCCCGGGTCCGGTGCCGCGCCTCGCACGTCGCGGCCCTCGTAGGTCACGCGGCAGCCGAGGACGGCTCGGGAAAGCGGCCCCGGCCCGGGCCCACCGCTCCGCTCGCCCCGTGCACGGCCCAAAGAGTCGATAAACGCGCGAT
>JBFMAS010000602.1:0-15694 GCA_040755575.1 Thermodesulfobacteriota bacterium | reverse complement strand
CGCCGAGCGTCTTCGTGCCGGGCAGCTCCTCGTAGAGCCCCGAGGCGAGCGCGCGCCGGTAGATCGTGATCGGCGCCTGCCCGCCCTGGCTCGGGTCGGGGAACAGGTCGTGGATCGCCAGCACGCCGCCCGGCGCGACCTTGCCCGACCACGCCTCGTAGTCCGCGTGCGCGGCGGCGTCGCTGTGGCCGCCGTCGATGAACACCATGCCGAGCGGCCCCGCGACGAGGCTCGCCGCGACCGGGCTCGAGGCGACGATCAGCACCGCGACGTCCTCGAGACCCGCCGCGTGCAGCGTGCGCCGCAGCTCGGGCAGGCTGTCGACGCGGCCGGTGATCGCGTCGAGCAGCTCGGGGTCGTGATACTCCTCCCCGGGCTGGTGCTCCTCGGAGCCGCGGTGGTGGTCGACGCAGACGAGCCTGCCGCCCGCCGCGCGCACCCCGGCGCCCAGGTAGACCGACGACTTGCCGCAGTAGCTGCCGATCTCCACCACCGGCCCGAGCGCGGCGTGCTCGCGCGCGAGGTCGTGCAGGCGCAGACCCTCGTCGTCGTCGAGGAAGCCCTTGGCGGCGAGCGCGATGCGGTGCGCGGTCTCGTCCATGGGCGACCGGTCTAGCGGACGCCCGGCCGGTCGTCAGGTGTCGCGCCGGGGAGCGCCTACGGCGCCTCGTACGCGCCGAGGTCGCACGGCACCGCGCGAGGCACGCCGCGCTGGTCGGGCGCCCTGCAGCCTCCCCGCGACGTGACGACGCCGATCGCCGGGCTGCCGGGTGCGAGCGCCTGCGTCTCGGTCGGGCCGCCGTTGTCCTGCAGCGGGCCGAGCAGCGGGTCGGCGGAGATCAGCGGCGCGCCGCCCGGCGTGAGCAGCGTGCAGCCGGTCGGGTCCTCGATCAGGTTGCCGTCGCGGGCCAGCACGCGGTCCGCGGAGCAGTCCGGCTCGGATGGAGCGACGTTGTCGGCGATCAGCGACGCCTTCGAGGTGGTCGGCTTCAGCGAGTGCACCGTGCGCGCAAACAGCCCGCCGCCGCGGCCTGCCGTCGCCGTGTTGCCGGCGATCGTCACGTGATCGAGGTTCAGCCGGCGGTGCGCATCCACGTAGATGCCGCCGCCGTCGACGGCGGCCGTGTTGCCGCTGATGGTGCTGTTGCTGATCTTGACGGTGCCGCGAATGACGCCGAGGTGGATGCCGCCTCCGTTGCCGGCGCTCGAGTTGCCGCTGATCGTGCTGCCGCTGATCGCGAGGTTCCCGAAGGAGTTGTGGATCGCGCCGCCCGAGCCGCTCGCCGCATTGCCGCTGATCGTGCTGTCGATCACCGTCAGGAGTCCGCCCGCGCTGATGCCGCCGGTCCCGCTGCCGAAGAAGGGGTCGTACGTGTTGCCGGTGATGGCGCTCTCGACGACGGTCAGCTTCGACGTCACGCCCAGCGAGATCGCGCCTCGCGCGAAGTTGCCCGCCACCGCGCAGCGGGTCATCACGACCTTCACCCGGTTGTTGAGGAGGATGCCGCGCTCGTTGTCGGCGACGGAGCAGTCGCTGAGCCGCAGGTTCACCACGGCCTGCGCGTAGATCCCGGTGACGCCGTTGCGGACCTCCAGGTTCTCGATCGACACCGGGCTGGCGTTCGGCCCCTCGAAGCGCAGCACCTCGGCTGCGCCGTTGCCGTCGATCACCGTCGCCCCGGGCCCGGCGCCGCGCAGCGTGAGCCGCTTGCGCGGCGGCATGTCCACGCTCTCGACGTACGTGCCCGCGGCCACGTCGACGACGTCGCCCGACGCCGCGGCGTCGACCGCGGCCTGGATCGACGCGAAGCAGCCGCCCGTCCCGCCCGGGTTCACGCACAGCGTCGCCGCGCGCGCGCTGCGCACCGCGAGCGGCACGGACAGCGCCAGGACGGCGACGGGCAGAACAAGTCTGGTGGCGGTGCGCGCGCTCATGGTCGACCCTCCGTGGCCGGTTGGCTGGGCGACCCTAGTGCGCGCGGCGCGCGCTCGTCAATCAAGATCTCCGCAAGATCTCCGCAAGATCTCCGCACGCCCTTCGTGCCGTGCTTGCGCGGCTACTCGACGGTGACGCTCTTCGCGAGGTTCCGCGGCTGGTCGACGTCGCGGCCGAGCGCGACCGCGGTCTCGTAGGCGAGGAGCTGCAGCGGGACGGTGAGCAGGATCGCGCTCAGCACGGGCTCGGTACGCGGCACGAGCAGCGCGTCGTCGACCTTCGCCGCGAGCCCCTCGTCGCCGGGCTGCGTGATCGCAATCACCGGACCGCGTCGGGCACGGATCTCCTCGATCGACGACAGCGACTTCTCGTAGAGCTCGTCCTGGGGCAGGACGACGAAGGTGGGCGTCCCGGGGGAGATCAACGCGAGCGGCCCGTGCTTGAGCTCCGACGCCGGGTACGCCTCCGCGTGGACGTAGGAGATCTCCTTCAGCTTCTGCGCGCCCTCGAGCGCGACCGGGTAGGCGTGCGTGCGCCCGATGAAAAAAGCGGACGCGCGCTGCGCGTACTTGACGGCGACGGCGCGGATGCGGTCGCGCTCGTGCAGCGCGGCGCGCACCTGCTCGGGGATGCGGCCCAGCGCGGCGACGAGGCGCTTGCCGTCCGCGGCGGAGAGGTCGCGCACCCGCCCCAGGTACAGCGCGAGCAGCGCCTCGCAGAGCAGCGTCGCGGTGAACGCCTTGGTCGACGCGACCGCGACCTCGGGCCCGGCGTGCATGTAGATGCCGCCGTCGCACTCGCGCGCGATCGAGCTCCCGACCGTGTTGACGATGCCGAGCACGCGCCCGCCCTTGCGCCGCACCTCGCGCACCGCCGCGAGCGTGTCCGCGGTCTCGCCCGACTGGCTGACCGCGACGTAGAGCGTATCCTTGTCGATCACCGGGTTGCGGTAGCGGAACTCGGACGCCGGCTCGGCGTCGCTCGGGATGCGGGCGAGCGTCTCGAGCATGTGCGCGCCGGCGATCCCGGCGTAGTACGCCGAGCCGCAGCCCAGGATCTTGACGCGGCGGACGTCGAGCAGCTCGCGCGCCGTCATGTTGAGGCCGCCCAGGTGCGCCGTGCCGAACTGCGCGTCGAGCCGGCCCTTGAGCGTGCGCTCGCACGCGTCGGGCTGCTCGAGGATCTCCTTCAGCATGAAATGGGCGTGCGCACCGCGGTCGTACGCCTCGTTGCCCCACGGCACGGTCGCCGGGCTCTTGCTGGTCGGCTCGTCGTCGAGCGTCGTGGTGCGGAAGCCGCCGGCCTCGATCGCCGCGACCTCGCGGTCGTCGAGGTAGACGATCTGCTGCGTGTGGCGCACCAGCGCCGCGACGTCGGAGGCGACGAACATCTCGCGCTCGCCGATCCCGATCACGACCGGGCTGCCGTTGCGCGCGGCGACGATGCGGTCGGGATGGCGCCCGTCGATCACCGCGATCCCGTACGTGCCCTGCACGGCGTGCAGCGCCTCGCGCAGCGCGTGCTCGGGATCGCCGCGGTAGGACGCCTCGATCAGGTGGGCGAGCACCTCGCTGTCGGTGTCGGAGCGGAAGCGGTGTCCAGCCGCCTCGAGCGAGGCGCGCAGCTCGCGGTAGTTCTCGACGATGCCGTTGTGCACCACCGCGATCTCGCCCGAGCAGTCGACGTGCGGGTGCGCGTTCGCGTCGGTCGGCTCGCCGTGCGTCGCCCAGCGCGTGTGCGCGATGCCGACGTTGCCCTTGCAGCGCTTGGGCAGCGACGCCTCGAGGCGCTGGATGCGTCCCGCGGACTTGTGCACCTTGAGCCCGCTGCGCGCGAGCAGCGCGACGCCGGCCGAGTCGTAGCCGCGGTACTCGAGGCGGTGCAGGCCCGCGAGCAGCAGCGGCACCGCGTCCTGGCGGCCCACGTATCCGACGATCCCGCACATCGCTCCTCTCCCTTCAGCCGCCGTAGACCAGGCGGCGGATCTGGCGCTCGGACAGCGCCGGCGCGGTGAAGCGCCGCTGCGCGAGCTCCGCGCGGATGCGCTCGAAGATGGCGTCGTTGCGCAGGTCCTCGGCCTGCAGCTCGGCGTGCCGCCGCGCGACGAACTCCTCGACCGACTCGGAGAAGTAGTCGAGCGTCTCGCGCACCAGCTTGTCGACCTCGGCGTGGCCCAGCCGGCTCGTCCGCACGAGGTGCGCGAGCAGGTCGCCGGGGGTCGATCCGGACGGCATGGGCGCGAAATAGAGCAGGACGGCGCGCAAAAGTCGAGAAATTTGCCCGAATCCGGGCAGAAACGTGCGTCCAGGTGTCATCTGCCGCATCGCGGGCCACCTCGGGCTCCCGACGAGCACGGCAGCGGGAGCTCATGGGTCGGTCGCTTGCCGCCGATAGGCGGGACGGCTGCCATGACGCGACCTCCCCGAGTCTTCCGGCTCGTCATGCTCGGCTTCCTTGGAGCGACTGCCGCGATCGTCGAGCCCGCTTCGAGTCAGGTCGCATCGATCCCGGCGGCGCCGAATGCGAGGAGCGCGGCCTCGGTGCCCATCGCGGTCGCGCCGTGTGCACCGGCCGGCCCGTCGCCGCTCGTCCTCCTCGCAAAGCGGGTCCTGCTCCAGAGATCGAGCAATGAGGAAGTGCAATCGGTGCCGACGGTTCCGAACTGCACTGGGACGCGAACGACCTCGACCCCATCCTCTATGCGCTCGTCCCGCTGACCGAAACGCAGCTGACTCGGCTCGCGGCTGCCGCCGCGCAGGCCATCGCCGCAGGCGATCCGGCGGAGGGCGTCCTCTCGGCGGTCGAGGTGCTCTCGTTGGCGGACGCCGCCACACGGCTCGGACCCGTTCCCCATCCGCCGAGAGGGTGGAGGAGGTTCGTGATCGACGAGTACTTCGGAGGACAGGAGCCGGCCGCCCTCGACCCGGTGTTCTCGTCCCTGGTGAGCCTCCTCACGCGACGCACGAGCGCGAGCCCCGCCGTCTTCGAGACGGCGCTGCTGCTCGCCGCGAACAACTGCGCCCGCTGAGGCGGCGTGCGGCTCCGCCGCGACGCCGCTTCCGCGCGTCCAAGTGCTTCACGTAAGGGTGGCCGTGTCAAGCCAAAGGCGGCGTTCGCCTGGTCGTGAAGAGAGCGCGGCGGCGGAAACCGCGCCTGCCTGCTACAAGCGCCCGCATGGCGATCGAGCAGGATCTGGATGCCCGTCTCAAGCAGGCGCTGCGCGACAAGGACCAGGCGACGCTCGACGTCGTCCGCATGCTGAAGTCGAAGGTGCAGGAGCGGCGCACCGCCAAGGGCTTCTCCGGCCAGGTCGACGACGCCCTGCTGCTGGACGTGATCGCTTCCTACCGCAAGCAGCTCCAGAAGGCGGCCGAGGAGTTCGAGAAGGCCGGCGAGCGCGGCCGCGCTTCGCTCGACAAGCTGCGCTTCGAGATCGGCTTCCTGTCGCAGTACCTGCCCGCGACGATGGGCGAGGACGAGCTGCGCGCGCTCGTCCGCGAGCGCATCGCGGCGCTCGGCGTCGGCGATGCGAAGCAGGTCGGCCGCCTGGTCGGCGACGTCATGAAGACGCACAAGGGGAAGGTCGAGGCGGCCGACGTCAAGCGCGTCGCCGAGGAGCTTCTGCTCCCGAAGACGTGACCGGGCTCGTCACGCCGCGTGCGTGATCGTCCGAGCCGCGACGCGGTCGCCCGTCACCGGCTCGGCCGTGCGCCCGACTCGACGGCCGCCGACAGCGCCGCGAGGGCGTCCAGGCAGCCCCTGCTCGCCGTTCGCTTCTCGTGGACCGAGACGTTCATCTCGGAAGCCTCGCCGTTCATTGTGAAACCCCGGCCGCGTGCGCCGCGCCGGAAAACCTCGGCGCGCGGTGCACCGACCCGCGGCGGTCTGCTGGCACGTGCGCTGCTCGCGAGAAGGCTTGGCATGGACGTCATCACCCTGCTGCTGACCGCGGCGCTGCTCGCCTCGGCGTTCGGGCTGATCGCGCTCTGCGATCGCCTGCGTGACGAGAGCCGACCGTGACGACCTTCTACTTGATCGGCGGCGTGGCGGCGGCGGCGCTGTTCGTCTACCTGGTCGTCGCGCTGCTCAAGCCGGAGGCCTTCTGATGACCCCGATGGGCGTCCTGCAGTGCCTCGTCTACCTCGGCGTGCTGCTGGCGCTGGCGAAGCCGCTCGGCGACTTCGTGGCGCGCGTCTACGAGGGGGAGCCGACCTTCCTCCACCCGGTGCTGGGACCGGTCGAGCGCGCGCTCTACCGGGTGTCCGGCGTCGACCCGGCCGAGGGCATGACGTGGAAGACCTACGCGGCCGCGATGATGGCGTTCAACGTCCTCGGCCTGGTCGTGCTCTACCTCCTGCAGCGCCTGCAGGGCGTCTTGCCGCTGAACCCGCAAGGGTTCGCGGGCGTCGGCGCCGATTCGGCGTTCAACACCGCGACGAGCTTCGCCACCAACACCAACTGGCAGGGCTACGGCGGCGAGACGACGATGAGCGATCTGACGCAGATGCTGGGCTTGACGGTGCAGAACTTCGTCTCGGCCGCGACCGGCATGGCGGTGCTGGTGGCGCTGGTCCGCGGTCTGCGCCAGCGCTCGATGGCGCTGCTCGGCAGCTTCTGGGTCGACCTGGTGCGCGGCACGCTCTACGTCCTGCTGCCGCTGTCGCTCGTCCTGGCGCTCGCGCTGGTGTCGCAGGGGGTGGTGCAGAGCGTGTCGGCGTACCGGACCGCGACGCTGGTCGAGGCGACCGGCGATGCGAGCGGCGAGCCGGTCGCCGAGCAGGTGCTGCCGATGGGCCCCGCCGCGTCGCAGATCGCGATCAAGCAGCTCGGCACCAACGGCGGCGGCTTCTTCAACGTCAACTCGGCGCACCCGTTCGAGAACCCGACCCCGCTGTCGGACTTCCTCGAGGGGCTCGCGATCCTGCTGCTCCCGGTCGCCCTCTGCAGGACCTTCGGCCGCATGGTCGGCGACGCGAGGCAGGGGTGGGCGATCCTCGCCGCCATGACGCTGCTGTTCGTGCCCTTGCTCGTCCTCTGCCTGCAGGCCGAGCAGGCGGGCAACCCACGGCTCGCCGCGCTCGGAGTCGACGCCGTCGCGAGCGATCTCCAGGCCGGGGGCAACATGGAGGGCAAGGAGGTGCGCTTCGGCATCGCGCGCTCCGCTCTCTGGGCCTCGGCGACCACGGCCGCTTCGAACGGCTCCGTCAATTCGATGCACGACTCCTACACGCCGCTCGGCGGGCTCGTGCCGATGTTCCTGATGCAGCTCGGCGAGGTGGTCTACGGCGGCGTCGGCTCGGGGCTCTACGGCATGCTCGCCTTCGCCGTCATCACCGTGTTCGTCGCCGGGCTGATGGTCGGACGCACGCCGGAGTACCTCGGCAAGAAGATCGAGGCCTACGAGATGAAGATGGCGTCGCTCGTCATCCTCGTCCCGCCGGTGCTGGTGCTCGGCGCCAGCGCGCTCGCGGCAGCGACCGAGAGCGGCGTCGCGAGCCTGCAGGACCACGGCCCGCACGGCTTCAGCGAGATCCTCTACGCGTTTAGCTCGATGGGCAACAACAACGGCAGCGCCTTCGCCGGCCTGTCGGCGAACGTGCCGTTCTACAACCTGGTCGGCGGCGCGGCGATGTTCCTCGCGCGCTACTGGCTCGCGATCCCGATCCTGGCCATCGCGGGCTCGCTCGCGGAGAAGAAGGTGGTCCCGCCGAGCTCGGGCACGCTGCCGACGCACAAGCCGCTCTTCGTCGTCACGCTGTGCGGCGTCGTCGTCATCGTCGGCGCTCTGACCTTCGTCCCGGCGCTCGCGCTGGGACCGATCGTCGAGCACCTGATGCTGAGCTCCGGAAGCCCCGGGTGACATGAGCACGACCGAGAAAGCGATCGGCACGCACGCGAAGGCTCGCCCGCTGCTCGACCCCGAGATGGTGCGGGGCGCCGTCGTCGCCTCGTTCAGGAAGCTCGACCCGCGCCACCAGTTCAAGAACCCGGTCATGTTCGTCGTGCTGGTCGGCAGCATCCTGACCACGGCGCTGTTCCTCGAGGCGCTGCTCGGGAGAGGCGAGGCGCCGCCGGGCTTCATCCTCGCGATCTCGCTCTGGCTGTGGTTCACGGTGCTGTTCGCCAACTTCGCGGAGGCGATGGCGGAGGGGCGAGGCAAGGCGCAGGCCGACGCCTTGCGACGGGCGCGCCGCGACATCGCCGCGAAGAGGCTCGATCGCGTGCCGGCCGACGGGGGCTTCGATCCGGCCCGGGCGCGCTACGTGGAGATCGGCAGCGCCGATCTCCGCAAGGGGCACCTCGTGGTCGTCGAGGCCGGCGACTTCATCCCGAGCGACGGCGAGATCGTCCTCGGCGTCGCGTCGGTCGACGAGAGCGCCATCACCGGCGAGAGCGCACCCGTGATCCGCGAGGCCGGCGGCGACCGCAGCGCCGTCACCGGCGGGACGCGCGTGCTGTCGGACTGGCTCGTGGTGCGCATCACGAGCGACCCGGGCGAGACCTTCCTCGACCGCATGATCGGCATGGTCGAGGGCGCCAAGCGGCAGAAGACGCCGAACGAGATCGCGCTCGACATCCTGCTCGCCGCGCTGACCATCGTCTTCCTGCTGGCGACCGTCACGCTGCTGCCGTTCTCCCTGTTCGCGGTGCGGGAGGCCGGGCAGGGCGCGCCGATCACCGTCACGACGCTCACCGCGCTGCTGGTGTGTCTCATCCCGACGACGATCGGCGGCCTGCTCTCGGCGATCGGCATCGCGGGCATGGACCGCATGATCCAGGCGAACGTCATCGCCCTGTCGGGCCGCTCGGTCGAGGCGGCGGGCGACGTCGACGTCCTGCTGCTCGACAAGACCGGAACGATCACGCTCGGCAATCGCCAGGCGACGGCCTTCCTCCCCGCCGACGGGGTCGCGGTCGAGAGGCTCGCCGACGCGGCGCAGCTCGCGTCGCTCGCCGACGAGACGCCCGAGGGGCGCAGCATCGTCGTGCTCGCGAAGGAGAAGTACGGGCTCCGCGAGCGCGACATCCACGCGCTCGGCGCGCACTTCCTGCCGTTCAGCGCGCAGACCCGCATGAGCGGCGTCAGCCTGAACGGCCGGGAGGTACGCAAGGGCGCGGCCGAGGCGATCGAGCAGCACGTCGGCCGCCTCGGCGGCGGCCTGCCCGCGGAGGTGCGGCGCAGCGTCGATGCCGTCGCCCGGGAGGGCGGCACCCCGCTCGTGGTCGCCGAGGGACGCGATGTGCTCGGCGTGATCCAGCTCAGGGACGTCGTCAAGGGTGGGATCAAGGAGCGCTTCGCCGAGATGCGAGGCATGGGCATCAAGACCGTGATGATCACCGGCGACAACCCGCTCACCGCCGCCGCCATCGCGGCCGAGGCCGGGGTGGACGACTTCCTCGCCGAGGCGACGCCCGAGGCGAAGCTCGAGCTGATCCGCAGCTACCAGTCGGGCGGCCGCCTCGTCGCGATGACCGGCGACGGCACCAACGACGCGCCGGCGCTCGCCCAGGCGGACGTCGCGGTGGCGATGAACACCGGCACGCAGGCGGCGAAGGAGGCCGGCAACATGGTCGACCTCGACTCGAACCCGACCAAGCTCATCGAGATCGTCGCGATCGGCAAGCAGCTCCTGATGACGCGCGGCGCGCTCACCACGTTCAGCATCGCCAACGACGTCGCGAAGTACTTCGCCATCATCCCGGCCGCGTTCGCCGCGACCTACCCGGCGCTCGGCGCGCTGAACGTGATGGGCCTCGCGACGCCGCGAAGCGCGATCCTCTCGGCGGTGATCTTCAACGCGCTGATCATCATCGCGCTGATCCCGCTCGCGCTGCGCGGCGTGCGCTACCGCGCCGTGCCGGCTCCGGTGCTGCTGCGCGACAACATGCTGGTCTACGGGCTCGGCGGCCTCGTGGCGCCGTTCGTCGGGATCAAGCTGATCGACCTGATCCTGGTCGCGTGCGGGCTCGCGTGAGGAGCGCCGGAGGTCCGTCATGAGGCAGCTACGCACCGCGGCCGCGATGCTCGCCGTGCTGACGGCGCTGACCGGCGTCGTGTATCCTCTCGTCGTGACGGGGATCGCGCAGGTGGTCTTTCCGGCGCAGGCGAACGGCAGCCTGCTGACCCGGGACGGCACCCTGGTCGGCTCGGCCCTTGTCGGCCAGCCGTTCTCGGCCCCGAGGTACTTCTGGGCCCGCCCGTCGGCGACCACGCGGGTCGCCTACGACGGCGCGGCGTCCTCCGGCTCGAACCTCGGGCCGCTCAGCCCGGCCCTGCGCGAGGCGGCGAGAGGACGCGTCGACGCGCTGGTCGCGGCGGACCCCGAGCGGCGCACGCCCGTTCCCGTCGACCTCGCGACCTCGTCGGCGAGCGGCCTCGACCCGCACGTGACGCCCGCGGGCGCGCTCTACCAGGTCGCGCGCGTCGCGCGTGCGCGCGGCCTCGACCCGGCCGAGGTGCGACGCCTGGTCGACGGGCACACCGAGGGGCGGCAGCTCGGCTTCCTCGGCGAGCCGCGCGTCGCCGTGCTCGAGCTGAACCTCGCCCTGGACGCGCTCGGCCGGTGACGCTGCGCGACGCCGACGGCCGCCGTCCCTCGCCGCAAGCGCTCCTGACGGCGGCGGAGCGAGCCGAGCGGACCCGGCTGCGCGTCTTCGTCGGCGCCGCGCCCGGCGTCGGCAAGACGTACGCCATGCTCGAGGCCGCGCGCGAGCGCAGGCGCGAGGGCGTCGACGTGGTGGTCGGCGTGGTCGAGACGCACGGCCGCCCCGAGACCGAGGCCCTGCTCGAGGGGCTCGAGGTGATCCCCCGGCGGAGGATCGAGTACCGCGGGCAAGCGCTGCGGGAGATGGACCTCGACGCGATCCTCGCCCGCCGGCCGGAGATCGTGCTGGTCGACGAGCTCGCGCACACCAACGCGCCGGGCTCGCGCCATCCCAAGCGCTACTCGGACGTCGAGGAGCTGTTCGAGGCGGGCATCGAGGTCTACACCACGGTCAACATCCAGCACCTCGAGAGCCTGAACGACGTCGTCGCGAGGATCACGGGCGTCCGCGTCCGCGAGACGGTGCCCGACGTGATCCTCGAGCGCGCCGACGAGATCAAGCTCGTCGACCTGCCGCCCGAGGATCTCATCAAGCGCCTGCACGAGGGCAAGGTGTACGTGCCGGCGCAGGCGCAGCGCGCGATCGAGAACTACTTCAAGCCCGGCAACCTGACGGCGCTGCGCGAGCTCGCGCTGCGCCACACCGCCGAGCGGGTCGACGACGAGGTGCAGCGCTACATGCAGGCGCACGCCATCCCGGGACCGTGGGCGGTGAGCGAGCGCATCCTGGTCGGCGTGAGCGAAGGGCCGTTCGGGGAGCGGCTGGTGCGCGCGGCGCGGCGCATGGCGGGACGTCGCCGCGCGGAGTGGCTCGCGGTCTTCGTCGAGTCGGCGGCGTTCCACCGGCGTCCGGCCGAGGAGCGCGAGCGCGTCGCGCGCGCGCTGCGGCTCGCGGAGCGGCTCGGCGGCGAGCCGGTGACCATCCCGGGCCGCGACGTCGCGACGGCGCTGGTCGACTATGCGCGGCAGCGCAACGTGACCGAGATCATCCTCGGCAAGCCGATCCACCCGTGGTGGCGCGAGCTCTGGAAGCGGTCGCCGATCGACGACGTGATCCGCAGGAGCGGCGACATCGAGGTGCGCGTGATCGCCGGCGAGAAGGCACCGGACGCCGGCGCGGAGCGCAGGACGCCGCCCGCGCGCGGCGTCGCGGCGCCGTGGCGCTACGCCGTGTCGCTCGCGCTCGTCGCGGCCGCGGCCGGCACGGCCGCGCTGATGCAGTGGCTGTTCCTGCTGCCGGACCCGTCGATGATATTCTTGACTGGGGTCCTGTTCGCCGCGGTCTGGGGCGGCCTCGGGCCGTCGCTCGTCGCATCGGTGGTGAGCGTCCTGGTGTACGACCTCTTCTTCGTCGAGCCGACCTTCACGCTCACCGTCACCAAGCCGCACGACGTCGTGCTGATGTGCGTGTTCCTGATCGTCGCCGTGCTGGTGAGCCACCTGACGGCGCGCGCGCGTGACGAAGCCGAGGCCGCGAGGCTCCGCGAGGCTCGCACGGCGTCGCTCTACGCGTTCAGCCGCGAGCTCGCCGCTGCCGTCGGGATCGAGGACCTCGTTCCCCTCGTGCTCGTGCAGATCGCGCGCCTGATGGACGCGGACGTCGTCCTGCTGCTTCCCGACCGCGATCGGCTGGTGCCGCGGGGAAGCCATCCGCCCGACCTCGTGCCGACCGCCGCCGACCTGGCGGCCGCCTCCTGGGTGCGCCAGCACGACGAGGCGGCGGGCGCCGGCACCGATACGCTGCCGGGGAGCGAGTGGACGTTCGAGCCGCTCGACACCGCGCGCGGCGTCGTCGGCGTCATCGGGGTGCGGGTGCACGGCCAGGGCGAGCGCGCGCTGCCGCTCGAGCGCCGCCAGCTCCTGCAGGCGATGGCGCGGCAGGCCGCGATCGCGATCGAGCGCACGCGAATCGACGTCGTCCTCGAGGAGAAGGCCAAGACGGAAGCGGTGATGGAGGCGATCGAGGACGGTCTCGCCGTGCTCGATCCGCAGCGTATCGTCGTGCACGTCAACGAGGTGGCCTGCGCGATCCTCGAGGTGGACCGCGACCAGGTGATCGGCACGCGCTTCGACGAGCTCGCGAGCCGCCATCCGCACTACCTGCGCGTGCGCGAGGCCTTGCGCGAGTTCGAGCAGCACCCGGAGCGCGAGGCCGACCGCGTCGAGATCGCGCTGTTCATGCGCGGCCGAGACCACTTCTTCGTGCTGCGGCCGACGTCCTTCCGCACGCGCGACGGGCAGCCGGCGGGCGTGATCCTGGCCCTGCAGGACGTCACCTACTTCCGCGATCAGGAGGCGCGCCGCGAGCACCTGGTGGCCACGCTGTCGCACGAGCTGGGCACGCCGATCACCTCGCTGCGCATGGCGATCGAGCTGCTCGAGCGCGACGGCCGGCGCCTCGACGAGGAGCAGCGCGAGCTGATCAAGGCGGCGCACGAGGACGTGCTGCGGCTGCAGGACGTGTCGCGCCGGTTCCTCGACCTGGCACGGAGCCGTGCGACCGCGATCGCCCTCGAGCGCGGCGACATCGAGGTCGCGCACGTCGTCGACCGCGTGGTGCGCATCTTCGCGGCCCAGGCGAGGGAGAAGGGCGTCGCGATCGAGACCTCCACGGCCGCGGCCGGGCGGCTCGCAGGCGACGAAACCAAGCTCACCTGGGCGCTGTCGAACCTGGTGGCCAACGCGCTGCGCTACACGCCGGGCGGCGGCCGCATCGCGCTGGAGGCACGCGGCGTCGACGGCGAGGTCGAGGTATCGGTCGCCGACACCGGCCCCGGCATCCCGGCCGATCAGCAGGAGCGCGTCTTCGAGCGCTTCGCGCAGTCCGCCGTCGGCGGCGAGATCGGAGGCGCCGGCCTGGGGCTCGCCATCGTGCGCGACATCGTGCAGGCGCACGGCGGCCGGATCCTCCTCGAGAGCGCGCCGGGGAAGGGCACGCGCTTCACGATCCGGCTGCCGCGCTGCTAGCCTGCGGCCGGGGCCCACGCGGCATGGCCAGCGTCCTGATCGTCGACGACGAGAAGCACATTCGCTCGCACCTCGCGACCTACGTGCGCGGCCTCGGCCACTCCTGCGATGCCGTCGCGAGCGGCGAGGAGGCGCTCGCCGTGCTGCGGGCTCGCGGCTTCGACCTGGTGCTGTCCGATGTCCGCATGGCGGGCCTCGGCGGGCTCGAGCTGCTCGCCGAGATCCGCCGCCGCTCGCCCGACACGCTGGTCGTGCTGATGACCGCGTACGCGACCGTGCCCCAGGCGGTCGAGGCGATGCGCGCCGGAGCGTACGACTACCTCGTCAAGCCGTTCTCGCTCGACGAGATCGGGCTGGTGCTCGGGCGTGCGCTCGAGCTGCGGGATCTGCGACGCGAGAACAGGCGCCTGCGTCTCGCCGCGGACGACGTGCTGCTCGAGTCCGACAGCCCCGCGATGAAGCGCGCGCTCGAGCTCGCGCGCCAGGTGGCCGCATCGGACGCGACCTTGCTATTGACGGGCGAGAGCGGCACCGGCAAGACGGTCCTCGCGCGCCAGGTGCACGCGTGGAGCGCGCGACGCGGCAAGCCGTTCGTCACCATCGCCTGCACGACGCTGTCGGAGCATCTGCTGGAAAGCGAGCTCTTCGGCCACGTCAAGGGCGCGTTCACCGGCGCGTGGAAGGACAATCCGGGGCGCCTCGAAGCGGCGGCCGGCGGCACGGTGTTTCTCGACGAGGTCGGCGAGCTGCCGCTCGAGATCCAGGCCAAGCTGCTGCGCTTCCTCGAGGAGCGGCGCTTCGAGCGCGTCGGCGGGCGCACGACGATCGAGATCGACGCACGGCTCATCGCGGCGACCAACCGGGACCTCGGGAGCGAGGTCGCGGCCCGCCGCTTCCGCGAGGACCTGTTCTTCCGCCTGAACGTGATCGGCATCCGGCTGCCGGCGCTGCGCGAGCGGCGTGAGGACCTGCCGCGGCTCGTCGACCATCTGCTCGCCTCGCTGGCGGCTCGGCACGGGCGCGACAGGGCACCCGTGCCGTCGCCGGCCGCGCGCCGCGCGATCGACGGCTATGCCTGGCCGGGCAACGTCCGCGAGCTGGTCAACGCGCTGGAGCGGGCGATCGTGCTGTCGACCGGCGACGTGATCGAGCCCGAGGCGCTGCCGGACGCCGTCCTCGCGCCGCCGTCGAGCGACGGGCGCGCCGCGACGGTCCACGCCGCGGGCTCGCTCGAGGACGTCGAGCGTGCGCACATCCAGCAGGTGCTGGCCGAGTCGTCGACGCTCGAGCAGGCCGCGGCGCGGCTCGGCATCGGCGTCACCACGCTGTGGCGCAAGCGCAAGCGCTACGGGATCGAATAGCGTGCGCCGCAGCCGCCGGGTTTCCGTCACGACGAGCGCGTGCGTGCTGTCCGCGGCGCTCGTCGCCTGCGCGGCCTCGAGCTGCACGCGGCGCGCGGCCAGCGAGGCGGCGCCGGTCGTCGACGGGCGCTTCCTCGACTGGCCGAGCGGCGCGACGCTGCGCGCCGACGACGAGCACCTCTACGTTCGCTTGACGCTGCCCGAGGAGCGGACGCTGCAGGCCGCCGGCGCGCCGCTCGAGCTCGTGATCGAGCCCGCGCTCGAGATCGTGTTCTCGCCGCGCGACGGCGCAGGGCAGGGCGTCGCCGTCCGGGCGCTCGGCGGGGCCGACGACGCACGGGCGCGCCTCGGGCACGCGGCGGTCGACCTCGTCGTCGCGCCGACCTTCGCCGCGCGCGAGTTCGAGCTGCGCGTCGCGCGCGAGGTGCGGGGACGGCCCGACCTGTCCGCCGCTCTCGCAGGAGGAGCGGTACGCGTCCATGCGCGCGCCGAGCGCCCCGACGGCTCGCTCGCCTGGCGCAGCGCCGCGCAGGAGCTGCGCCTGCCGCCCCGAGCGGCGCGGCCCGGGAGCGCCTCGGTCGCGATCCCGGCCGCGGCCGAGGGCGCGTTGCGCGTGGTGTCGTGGAACGTCCACCTCGCCGCGCCGCGCGACGAGCCCGAGCCGTTCGCGCGCGTGCTGCGGGCGCTGCGTCCGGACGTCGTCCTGCTGCAGGAGTGGGAGGGCGCGACCGCCGACGAGCTCACGGCCTGGTTCGCCGCGCACGTGCCGGGCGAGGGTGCGTGGCGCGCGGTCACCTCGGCGGGCTGGGGCGTCGCGCTGGTCG
>JBFMAS010000601.1:0-7811 GCA_040755575.1 Thermodesulfobacteriota bacterium | reverse complement strand
GGAATGTCGTGAGCGCGAGCATCAGCCAGGGCGCACGATCCTCGGCGGCGCTGCTGAGCTGCATGCCCGGTCGACTCCTATCGCGCGGAGGCTTCGGTGTCCGGCGGGCCGACCGGCGAGGTGCGGACCGAAGGCGGGCGGACGACGACGAACGGCACGCGCTCCGTCTGGTGGCAGGCGTTGCACGTCGCGGTCAGGACCTCGAACTGCTTCGCGAATTGATCGAGGTCCTTCGCGGCAATCGCCTCGTCCATCTCCGCGAGGGCGCCCTCGAGCGCCTGCGCCGAGGCAGCGCGCTTCGGCCGGCGCTCGGCGCCGTTGGCGACTGCGGTGCGGATCTTGTCGACCTGGTACTTGGCGTAGTCCCAGTTGCGATCCTGGCCCGGCCAGAAGAGCTCGCCGTAGCGATAGCCGGTCTCGACCATCGCGACGTCGAAGCCGCGCAGGTGCTTCGCGACGCGTGCGAAGCGCTCGTCGCTGTCGCCTTCGAGGAGCCAAGCGGCGGTGTCGTCCGGCACCGCGGTGGGCGAGTTCGTCCCCGGCGTCGGATCGGCATTCGCGCACCCGGCGAGGAATGCGAGGACGACGAGCAGCCAGCTCGCTCCGCGGCGCCCGATCGCCGGGGAGCGAGGGTGAATCGTCCTCGCACGGCGCATCGACGCGTGTCGGGTCGGCGCGAGCCGTTCGCCTACGTGGTACTTGCTCTCGGCGTTCGCGGCCGCGTCGCGCCCTTCCGTGGCGTCATCGCACGGCCCACGCGACGACCCTTCGTGCGGGAAGCGCTGACCCTCGCGTGGGGCGGCTCCTTGCCGAGCACGACCTCGGCATGGAGCTCGGCGACGTCCCGCCTCAGCTCCTCCAGCAGACGCCGACCCTTCGCGGTGATGCGAAGCGTGCGGCGGGCGTGCGCACCCGCGTCCCGGCTGGTCCGGCGAAGCCAGCCGTTGCGCTCCATGCTCGCCAGGACCGGGTAGAGCGTCCCGGGGCTCAGCCGGTAGCCGTGCTCCGCGAGCTCCTCGAGCAGCCACAGGCCCCACACGTCGCGGGCGGCCGCGTGATGAAGGATGTGGATCTTCCAGAACCCGAGTCGGAAGTCGCGGATGAGGGGCGGCATCGACGGCCTCATGCTTGCATGCGCGCCCGGAACCACAAATCGGTTTCACGGCGACGAGGTGGCCGCTCGTTATGACGCGTGGAGCGCATCGATCGATGAGGCGGCGCGGCCGGCCGTCACGGATCGCGGCTGCTGCTCGGCTCTCCAGCGCCCCGCGCATCATTTACGAATGCCGTAGACGCAAAGCGTAATCTCTGCAAGCGCTGCGGCACACCCTTGGAACGTCGCAGCCGCTTCGCTCCGTCATGGCGGGGCGAAGACGAGGATACGCCCGGCGATCGAGCACCGTCTCCGTCCTCCTCGTTGCCCGGGTTCTGCTCCTCGGTGACGAACGTGGCGATCTCGTCAGGTCGGTGCGGAAGACGTCTCCCGCCTCGGTCCGCACGCGCAGCAGCGGGCGAGGCCCGTGGCGAACCACCGTGCTGTCCTACCTAGACCCGTGCGGGGCGACACGTTGACACCCGCCTCTCGCGGCGCCTACCTTGACGCGGGCGACGGGTTCGCCTCGGACCGCCCACTCGTCCCCCCTTTGTCGACTTCGACAGCGCGTCCCGTGACTGGCTGATCGAGGACGAGCGCTGGACCACGGGTAATCCCATGAAGGCGAAGCGAATGAACGTCGTGGTGAGCCAGACCGACCAATGGCGTCACCGACCTCTTTACCTGGCGATCCTCGAGCGGCTGAAGGCGGCCGGATGCGCGGGCGCAGTGGTCACCAATGCAATCGCCGGCTTCGGCCCGACTTCGCAGATCAAGACGCACACGTTGCTCGAGCTCTCGATCGGGCTCCCCGTGATGATCACCGTCGTGGATCGTCCGGAGCAGATCGAGCGCGTGCTTCCCGAGGTCACCCGGATGCTGAGCGGCGGTGTGATCACCGTCGAGGACGTCGACGTCGCCTACTACTCGGCGGCGTTCGACGGCGGTGTGCCGGATCTCCGGGTGTCGAACGCGATGTCTGCTCACCCCGAGGCCGTGATCCCGGACACGCCGATCGCCGACGTCGTCGAGCGGCTCGTCCACCGAGACTACACCGAGCTGCCCGTCGTCGATGTCGCCGGCAAGCTGATCGGCGCGATCGGGGACACCGAGATCAGCGTCGGTCCGGACGGGATCAGCCTGAGCCTTCAGAAGGCGGTGGGCCCCGACCTCGTCCGCGAGCACCTCGCCAGGATCAAGGCGGAAGGCGCGAAGGTGCAGAGCCTCATGCGCAGCAAGGTCCTCAGCGTGAGGCCCGAAGCGTCGCTCCGCGAGGCCGCCTTCCTCATGCATCAGAACGACGTCCGTCGGCTGTTCGTCGTCGACGCCGATGGACGTCTCGTGGGCGTGATCAGCCGCCTCGACATCTTCGAGTGCATCCTCTCCGGCTACCGGGGACGAACCGCTCCGCAGGAGCACCGTCTACCGCTCGAGCACAGAACGGTGGCCGAGATCATGGACCAGAGCTTCCCCACGGTCAGCGAGGACACGCCGTTGCTGCAGGCCGCGGAGGCGGTGGCCGCCTCCGAGGTCAAGCGCGCTCTCGTGGTCGACGACCGCGGCAACCTCGTCGGGATCATCGCCGACAGCGACATCGTCCACCGCGTCGACGCGGCGGAGAAGCCCGGCTTTCTGACGCTCCTGCGCAGCCGCTGGAGCGAGAGGGCCCGCCAGGAGGTGCGCCGGGCTCATGGGCAGTCCGCCGCCGACGTGATGACGAGCCCGGTCGTCACGGTGCGCGACACCTCGCCGGTGATCGATGCGCTCTCGCTGAGCGTCGAGCAGCACATCAAGCGCCTGCCCGTGCTCGACGCGAACGGCAAGGTCGTGGGCATCGTGTCGCGCCCGGCGCTCCTCGCCGCATCGCTCGAGGCGGCTTCAACGCGCTCTCTGTGAACCTTCGCGGCCGCGCGGCGCAGGGCATCGTCTCGTCCACGGAGGCCGATGCGCCGCTCGACGAGCTCGCGGAGAAGCGCGAGGCCTGGCGCGATGGCGATGGGCGGATCGTTCGCCGCGCGTTTCGCGGCAGCCGGATCTACTCCGGCGCGGGCGCTGCCACGGGCGGTCCGCAAAGCGCGAAGTGGCCTTGTCGTGCCAAACCGATGCCGCGTCCGCGCGGCACGCGTCGCGACGCGCCGGTGGGGCAATCCGCCACGCGGCCGCGGCCGCGCCCCTCGCCGAACAGCCCGCGGACTCGCGACATCGCTGCACGCCGACCTGGGCCCGAACCTTGCTGCAACCCGCCGTGTGCGCTGGCCCCGGGACCCCGACCTCCGCGCCGCGAGCGGTCGTGGCGTGACGCTACGACGAGCGCTCGCGGTGTTCGTGCTCGGTCTCGGCTCCTTGACGCTGGCCGCTGCGGCGTCGCTCGTCGTCCTCACGCGCCACTTGAACCTCGCAGCCACGGTCCTCGAGGAGGCGGTCGAGAGCATCCACGTCGCCGAAGGCGCGAAGAGCGACCTGCTCCTGCTCGCCCGCGCGCAGGACGACCTGGTGCGTGCCGAGCTCACGACCGCGCTGCGCAGCAAGCTCGGCCGGTCCCGCGCGCACGTCGGCAGCGCTCGCGAAGCCCACCTCGTCGAGGTCGCCGAGCGTGACGTCGAGGCGTACCTCGCGGGCGGCACCGGGGGGCCGCTGCAGCGCGAGCAGGACGAGGCGGTCCATGCCGCGGCGCTCGCCATCGGCGCCCTCGTCGACCTCAACGTCGAGCAGGCCCGCGTGGCGCGCGCGCGAGCGGAGAGCTGGGACCGGGTCGGCGACGTCCTCGGCACCTCGATCGCGGTCGCGCTGCTCGCCGGGGTGGTGGCCATGCTGTGCTGGCTCCGTTCGGTCGCTTTCCGGCCGCTCGCCTCCATCGCCGGGGTGATGCGCGAGTACGGCCGCGGCAACCGCGACGTACGCGCTCGCGTGTCCGGGCTGCGCGAGCTGCGGGAGATCGGCGCCCGCTTCAACGAGCTCGCCGACGCGCTCGAGCAGCACCGCAGCGCCGAGCTCTCGCTGCTCGCCGGCGTCGCGCACGACCTGCGCAACCCGCTCGCGCCGCTGCACCTGGCCCTGGGGTTGGTTCGCGCGGACCGGCCGCTGCCAGCCGAGGAGCGCATCCGGCACGTGCTCGCCGTGGTCGGACGGCAGGTGGAGCGGCTGGATCGCATGGTATCGAGCCTGCTCGATACGACCCGGCTGCAGGCCGGCCGCTTGCCGCTGCGCCTCGAGTGCTGCGACGCCCGCGACGTCGCGCGCGAGACGGTGGAGCTCTTTCGCTCGGGTTCGGCCGAGGGCGCGATCGTCCTCGATCTGCCGGACGATCCGGTGCCGCTCGTCTGCGACCCGACGCGCGTCGGCCAGGTCCTGGACAACCTGCTGAGCAACGCGATCAAGTACTCGGGGCACGAGCCGCTGGTGGAGGTCTCCCTGCGAGCGACGGCGGACGCGGCCGTCTATGCCGTGCGCGACCACGGTCCGGGGATCGCGGCAAGCGATCGACGGGTCCTGTTCGAGCCCTTCCGGCGCGGCCAGGGCACGGGGCACGCGGCCGCGGGCGCGTGCCTCGGGCTGTTCGTCTCGCAGGTCATCGCGGAAGCGCACGGCGGACGGATCATCGTGCACAGCACGATCGGCGAGGGGTCGACCTTCGAGCTGCGGCTGCCGCGCGCCCCGGCCGGGCGGACGGCCCCCGCCGGCGAAGAGCCGGACGCGCCGCGCGACGACGCTCCGTGCGCCTCACGGCACGGCACGTCGGCGTGACGCCGTGAGTGTCGACGCTCGGTCTACTCGAACGTGCCGCCGGCGGGCGGAATCGCGATCGTCCGGCCGTTCGCGCGGTTGCCGCTCCGATCGACGTTGTCCGGGGCGACGATCCATTCGGCGCCCGAGTTCTTCTCGGCGACGTTGCTGTCGAGCGGCGTGCCGCCCAGCGTGAGTCCGATGCCGACGCCGCCGTTGGCCTGCGCTCGATTGCCCTTGAACAGCGCCGTCCGGGCAGCGACCGAGAAGCCGCCTCCTGCGTTGGCCTCGGCCTCGTTGGTGTCGAGTCGGTTGTCGGCGCCGGTGACGAGATAGCCCACCCCCGCGTTGCCTCTGTCCGTGAGCGAGCCGGACCCGTTGCCGGTCAGCACGTTGCCGCTGCCGGCGACGACGAAGCCTGCGCCGCCGTTCTCGTCGCTCTGGTTCTTGCTGACCGAGTTGGCGGAGCCCTCGACCACGATGCCGTGCGAGAGGTTGAGCTTGACGCTGTTGTTGCGGAACCTGTTCGCCGTGCCGCCGATGCGAACGCCCTCCTCGAGGCTTCCCCGGGCGCTCGAGGTCTCGACCAGCTGGCCGTCGCCCGCGAGGACGAAGCCGACGCGATCGCCCTGGGCCTTGCACTGCACGCAGCGGATGCTCACCCCGTCGAGGTCGGTATCGGTGCCGGCCAGGTGGAAGCCCCAGCCCGGCGACGGCGGGTCCGCCGTCGAGGCGCTCTGGGGGAAGGAGCCGCGCGACTCCGACAGCTTCACGACGGAGTCGTTACCGGACAGGTCGAAGCCGATGCCATTGCGGTCGGCCACCACCTCGACGACCTTGGTCTTGGGCGACGTCGAGCGGATGCCGGCCTCGAGGTTGCGGAACAGCGTGCTCTTCTCGACCTTCAGCTTGCGGTTGTTGCCCTCGGCGAGCACGCCGACGGCGAAGCTCTGGATCCGCCGGAAGCCGGTGATCGTGACGCGCTTCACGCCTTCGGCGATCCGGATCCCGGCGCCGCGCCGCAGGCTGCGCGAGGTGGGCCCGCTGATCTGACGCGTCTTGCCGCGGCCGTTGATCGTGACGCCCTTCTTCGCCACGACGATTCCGTTCACGGCCTCGGTGACCGGCCCGCAGTCGAGGTCGGTGTCGAAGCTCAGCTTCTTGTTCGCCCCCGAAGAACGCCGCGTCGAGGACTTGACCGCAGGAGACCCGCGTCTTCGTCATGCTCGGCTCGAGCGTCACCTCGGCCGGCACCAGCTCGATCGGCGGTCCCGGTAGTGAGGTGCGGCAGCTCGAGTGGTACGTCTTGCGGTTGAACGCCTGGGCATACGACGTCAGCCGCTCGGTCAGGCCGTCGACGAGCGTCGCCTCTTCGGTGGCACCGAGCGGGCAGCCGAGCTCGACGATCTCCGCCGCGCTGCACTTGTCGCCGCTGCCCGTGACCTCGGCGATGTCCTCGGCGTGACCCTCGATGCAGCTCAGGACGTCGTCCGCCG
Organism: Thermodesulfobacteriota bacterium; assembly: GCA_040755575.1. GTDB lineage: Bacteria > Desulfobacterota > Binatia > UBA12015 > UBA12015 > DATCMB01. The sequence goes on along the minus strand of JBFMAS010000601.1, from coordinate 1,499 downwards.
TGGGCGCGCCGGTGCTCGGGTCGACGCAGAAGTCATCGTCCGCGAGGTGCGCGCGCTCGCAGCCGTAGTAGCACTGGACGAGCTGCTCCAGCTCGCGCGTCGCGGCGTCGGCGATGAGCGTCGCACATTCCCTCGCACCGGCCGACACGCGCGCCGTCGGCTGCGGGCAGCCGTCGTAGACGCTGACGAACAGGTCGTCCGCGAGGGTGCCGAGGTCCGACAGCACCGTACCGCTGCCATCGCCCCCGACGCGCTCGGTGAACAGAGAGGTGGTGCGCGATTCGATCGGACACAGAGCGCGGAAGCGCGTCTGGCTTTGATCCGCAGGGTTTCCGGCCGTGTCGCAGTCGGAGTGGTTGGCGAGCCGGGGTAGGTCGTCGACGATGTTCGCGAGCCGTGCGGCGAGCCTCGTGTCGACCGCGCAGTCGGCCGGGCTGCCCGTGGCGAGCCGATCGGTCTCGCAATCGAGCAGCGCGTGAGTGACGTCCTCGGCGAGGCCGCGCAGCCCGCCGGCGATCCGGTGCGCGCACGCATAGAGCGGATGGGTCGTCTGCGCTCGGGCGTGTTCCCCCGCCAGCAGCGTGACCAGCGCGGCGACGGCGGGAAGTGCGATCGGCGAACGTCTCACGGTGTGCGACTCCGGCGCGGCATCGGGATCGGGTTGCTCGGCGGCGCGGCGCGGCCCGCCGGCGCTGACGCAAAGGCGATGCCACGACGGCGACTTTGCAGCCGAGCGCCGTCCGCCCCTCGTTCAAGGCGCAGGCGTGCGCGCGCGTCGCGCGTGCCGAACGGGACTGCGACGACGCCGCCGTTGCCGAAGTCGGGATCGAGCGTGCCATCCTTGAGGAGGCGCGTGGCGACGAGCTGCTCGAAGCCGCTCGGGACCAGCACCGGGAAGCCGGCGACGACGATCGTGCCGTCGTCCTGCAGGGCGAGCGCCTGGGGGCGCGCCCGCACGCCGACGTCGCGTCGCTGGCGAACGTCGGATCGAGGCCGACCGTGCCCGCATGTGTCCGGCGGCAGGCGAGCCGAGCATGAGCAGCAGGCGGAAGACCCCGGTGCGCCGGGCGTCGATGTCGGGGCACAGCATGGGCCGCGGCGCGTAGCAGGCCCGTCCCCGACCGATGCGACACCGCAGCGGCGCGGGCAGCGGTCGCCCCGTCAGACGCGCCTCCTGGCGCCCGCGCACGAGCCGACGGCGGGCGTGCAGGTGCGCGAGCACGGCGTCTCGCAGCGCGGCACAATTTCCCCGCGGCCCATTTCCACGCCGCGCCCCGGCAGGCGCCGCGCGCGCCGCCGGAACGCCTCTCGAGGATCGTGCCGGCACGCAATGCCGGGCGAGCTCGGCGTGGCGTTCCTCGTTCGTGGCGGGATGCCCCGGCGGCAGCGCATCGCCGAGCCGTTCGCGCGCGGTGTCGCGCGCTCGCGCTCGCGCGCGCGTCGCGGCGCGCTGCACGCGTGCGATCGTGCAGCCTCGCGCGGCCGTCCACGGCGCGGGC
>JBFMAS010000600.1:0-2554 GCA_040755575.1 Thermodesulfobacteriota bacterium | reverse complement strand
GGACGGCGCCGGAGTCCGCGCGCACGAGGCGCAGCGCGATCAGCGCGCCGCACAGGAGCCAGAGGCCGCCGCTCGCGAGGAACGCCCAGCCGTCGAGCGTGGCGAGCGCGACGAGCCGCCCCCAGGCTCCGCCGTCGTCGGCCGGCAGCTCGGCGGCCTCGCGCGCCCGGCGCAGGTTCGCGCGCACGTCCTGGTCGCGCGGCGCGAGCAGCAGCGCGCGCTCGTAGCTCAGGATGGCGTCCGCGACGCGGCCCGCGCGGAAGCTCGCGTTGCCGAGGTTGAACAGCACGGACGCCGACGCGCCGTCCTCGCGCAGGACCTGCGCGAAGCCCTCGCGCGCCTCGGCGTAGCGTCCGGCGGCGAATGCGGCGTTGGCGCTCTCGAAGCGCTGCGAAGTCTCGCTGCCCGCCTGCGGAGCCGCGGCGTGCGCCTGCAGCACCGGCCACAGCGCGAGCAGCAGCGTCACGCGGCGGAGGGCGGCCCGCGTCCGCCTCATCGCCGCCTCGTCGGGCTGCCATCGAGCGCGCGCAGCAGGGCCAGGGTGCGCTCCTGCCAGGCGGCGAGGCGCTCGCGCGGCAGGAGCTCGCCGGAGTAGGCGACCGCGTCCGCCTGTCCGACGATTGCGCGCAGCTCGGCGAGCCGGTCGGATCCGGGCTCGACCAGGGCCTCCATCTCGGCGAGCGTCAGGCTCTCGGCAGTGCGCGCCGGTGCCGCGCCGAGGCGCTCCTGCACGGCACGGCGCGCCGCCGCGAAGAACGCCTGGGTGTCGCCGTCGGCCGCAGCGCGGCGCATGGCGTCGACCTCCGCCTCGACGCGGCGGCGCGCGGCGATGCGCCGATGGTGCGCGGGGTCCGACCACAGGCGCTCGCGGCGCCGGGCCCACAGCGTGGCCGCGGCGAGCGCCAGCAGCGGGACCCCCTGCAGGGCGAGGAACCAGGGCTGCGCGGTGAGAGGCTCGGCGCGCTCGACGAGCCTGCCGGGCGCGATGTGGTTCGGTACGAGCTCCCACTCGGGCGTCGCGACCGCGGCTCCGGCGGCGGCCCCGCCCGCGCCCTTCGCGACGCTGCGCGGCGAGGCGACGACGGCGAGCGCGATCGGCTCGGTCTCGAGCTGCACGTAGCGGCGCGTCTCCGGGTCGAAGTAGCTGAACGGCCGCGACGGGACGGCCGTGACCCCGTCGCTCTGCGGCACGATCGCCTGCTCGGCGACCTTGCGGCCGGCCCAGCCGAGCTCGTCGCTGGGCTCGAACTTCGTGCTCGCGGCGTAGGTCTTCCAGTCGGCGTCCGTGCCCAGCGCCGGGATGGTGACGCGGTCGAAGTTGCCCTGGCCCGACACGACGACCGTCAGCGTGACCGGGTCGCCGGCCGTCACCTGCTTCGGCGCGGCGCTCGCGCTCACGGAGAAGCGGCCGATCGCGCCGGAGAAGTCCGGCGGCCGTCCGGCATCGGGCAGCGGCAGCACGCGAACGCTGCGGGCCGGGCTCGCGAGCGGGATCTTCCTCGGCCCGCGGCCGCCGAAGAACGATTCGAAGAACGGATCGTCCATCAGGCCGCCGAAGCGGCGCCGCGCGGCCGGCAGGTAGGCGGACAGATCGAGCTTCGCCTCGAGCACGTGATCGCCCGCCGTGACGGGAGAGACCGCGAGCGGGAAGGTGGCGACCACGTAGCGCGCACCGTCGATGATCTCGCTCGTCTGCGCGGGCTGGCCGTCGCGCGGCCGGCTCACCGTGAACGCGTTGCCGGCGAGCACCGGCGCGGTGACCTCGGTGACCCGCACGTCCTCGCGGACGTAGAGCCGCAGCTCCATCGGCACGAGCTCGCCGACGTAGAGGTCGCGTCGCGGGACGTCGAGCTGCAGCGAGACGGGCTTGCGCTCGCGGGCCTCGCCGTCCGCGTCGTCGGGGCGCGTGCGCTGCGCCGATCCGGCACCCGCCGGGACCACGTCGAGGACGAGAGGGGTCGTCGCGAGGCGCTCGCCGTCGAGCACCATCGACAGCGCCGGGATGGTGAAGCGCCCGGTGCGCGTCGGCTCGATCAGGAAGGTGTGCGTCACCTCCGCGTTCACCTCGCCGTTGACGATGTGCACGCTGGTCGTCTGGCCGAGGCTCTGCAGGCGCAGGCCGTCGATCTGCGCGACACGCGGCGCGGGCGCGTTCTGCACGCCGGTGACGGTCACGACGAGGCGCGAGCTCTGCCCGAGCTCGACCTCGCGCGGCTGCAGCCGCGCCGACATCCCGGGGCGCGCCTGTGCGGCGGGTGCCGCCGCCACGCCGAGCGCCAGCAGCGCGAGCAGCGCGAACGTCGCCGCGTGCACGCGGGCGTGCGGGCCGCGAGGCGCAGCCGTCACCAGTCGCGCTCCTCCTCCGCGGGGCTGCGGCGCCGTTGCTGCGACGCCTGCAGCGTCGGCAGCGAGGTCGCGTCGTCCTGCAGCGAGTCGAGCAGGTCGCGCGCCTCCGCGGGGCTCATGCGGCCGGGCGGCTGCTGCTCCGATCGCTCCGATCCGGGCCTCTGCTCGGCACCCTGCGGCTCGTCGCCGCGGCGGCCGCCCTCGGGCG
>JBFMAS010000599.1:0-2143 GCA_040755575.1 Thermodesulfobacteriota bacterium | reverse complement strand
GCCCGCGACGTGCGAGGCGCGGCGCCGGACCCGGCCCCACCGCGCCGCGCCCACCGGCGCTAAACGACCGATCGGCGTGCGGCGCGGCGTCGAGCATAGTGCTCCCGCGGCTCCGGCTTCGCTTGGCTTCGGACGGTGCTCGTCCGTATAACGGCCGCCCATGAGCAGCGCCCCACTGGACGCCGCGCGCGCGCTGCGCGGCAAGGCCGCGATCGCCGGCATCGCCGAGCTCGCGCCGAGCAAGACCCCCGAGGGACGCACCTCGCTCGGTCTCATCGCCGAGGCGTCGATCGCGGCGATCGCCGACGCCGGGCTCCGCCGCGAGGACGTCGACGGCATCGTCGTCTGCCCGGCGATGATGCAGTACTCGATGCTCTGGCCGTCGATCGTCGCCGAGCACCTCGGCCTGTCGCCCGCCTATCTCGACTTCGTCGACCTCGGCGGCGCCACCTCGTGCGCGATGATCGCGCGCGCCGCGACCGCGGTCGCGACCGGGCGCGCGTCGGCCGTCCTGTGCGTCAACGGCGACACCTGGGATCCGAAGGGCATGTACCTGAAGCCGCCGCCGCTCGTGACGCAGATGCGGGACTTCACCCAGCCCTACGGCGCCGCGGGCGCGAACGCCGACTACGCGATGGCGGCGAAGCTGCACATGCACCGCTACGGCACGACGTCGCGCCAGCTCGCCAAGATCGCCGCCGACCAGCGCACGAGCGCGCAGCAGAACCCGCTCGCGCTGTTCCACGGCAAGCCGGCGACGATCGACGACGTGCTGGCGTCGCCGGTCGTTTGCGACCCGCTGCACCTCTTCGAGGTGGTCATGCCGTGCACGGGCGCGGAGGCGGTGATCGTCACGGCGGCCGAGCGCGCGCGCGACCTGCCGCATCGCCCCGCGTGGGTGCTCGGCTTCGGCGAGGCGCTCGAGCCCGACCCTTTCCAGCGCGAGGACTTCCTGGTCACGCCGACGGTCGAGTCCGCCCGCCGCGCCTTCGCGATGGCCGGGCTCGCGCCGGAGGACGTGACGCTCGCCGAGATCTACGACTGCTACACGAGCGCCGTGCTGATCGAGCTCGAGGACGCGGGCTTCTGCGCGAAGGGCGAGGGCGGGCCGTTCGTCGAGGCGCACGACCTGACCTTCGCCGGCGACTTCCCGCTCAACACGCACGGCGGCATGCTGTCCTTCGGCCAGCCCGGGCTCGGCGGCGGCATGACGCTCGTCGTCGAGGGCGCGCGTCAGGTCATGGGGCGCGCGGGCGCGCGTCAGGTGAAGCGCAACGACGCCGCCTTCGTGCACGGCAACGGCGGCACGTTTACCGAGGAGTGCTCGCTGATCCTCGGGAGGGAGCGGTGAGCGACGCCGCGCAGACGCCCTCCTTCCCGCGCCCGCTGCCGCGCGTCGAGGGGGACGCGGCGCCGTACTGGCGGGCGCTCGCTGCGGGGCGCATCGAGCTGCCGCGCTGCCGCGCCTGCGCGAAGCTGATCTTCTACCCGCGGCCGTTCTGCCCCGCGTGCCTGTCGACGGACGTCGCGTGGGAGGAGATCCCGGGTGCCGGTCGCGTCTACACCTTCACGATTGTGCGCAAGCCGACGACGCCGTGGTTCTTCGCGCACGCGCCCTACGTCTACGCGGTGGTCGAGCTCGATGCCGGCGTGCGCCTGCCGACGATGCTCGTCGAGTGCGATCCGGAGAAGGTCGCGATCGGCACGCCGGTCGAGCCGGTGTTCGAGCGCGCGAGCGACGAGGTGACGCTGCTGCATTTCCGGCCGCGGCGCTGAGCGCACGCCGCCGGTGAGCTCGCCGACGCGCAGCACGCAGGACGCCGTTCCGCTGCGTCCCGCCGTGGTCGAGTGGCTGCACCTCGCCCTCGCGGGTGCGCTCGGCGCGGCGCTGCGGCTGTGGGGGATCGGCCGCCAGGTGCTGGTCGACGACGAGTGGCACGCGCTGCACGAGGTGCTGCAGCGCTCGTATGCGGATTTTGTACTCGACGACGGCTGGACGCCGGCGGGCGACCACTACTCGGCGCCCTACGCGCTGCTCTTCGAGGCGCTGGCGGACGGCCCCGGGCTCTCGGAGCTCGCGATGCGCCTGCCGTCGCTCGTCGCGGGGATCGCGCTGCCGGTCGTGCTGCCGCTGCTCGTGCGG
>JBFMAS010000598.1:0-5325 GCA_040755575.1 Thermodesulfobacteriota bacterium | reverse complement strand
CGCCGCGGCGGGCGCGGGCGAGCCGGCCGGGACGGGCGTCGGCGCCGGGGCGGGCGGCTCGATCTGCGCCAGCACGCGGTTCTGCAGCCACTTCGGGTCCCACCATTCGACGGGGTCCACGTGGTTGCCGCGCAGCATGATGCTGAAGTGCAGGTGATCGCCGCCGGCGAGACCGGTCTCGCCGGTGCGGCCGATCTGCGCGCCCTTCTCGATCGTCTGTCCCACGCTCACCTCGCTGCTGCTCAGGTGCGCGTAGAGCGAGGACAGGCCGAGGCCGTGATCGATGATGACGACGTTGCCGTAGATGCCGAGGTTGCCGACGAAGACGACGAGGCCCTTGTTGCTCGCGTTCACCGGGGCTTGCTTGACGGACGCCAGGTCGTAGCCGAGGTGGACCTGGTTGTCGATCACCTCGCCGTTGTATCGGTACGTCCTGCGCTCGGCAAAACGCGAGCCCACCTGGCTGCCCGGCTGCTGGCGGAACGCCCCGTCGATCAGCAGGCGCGGCTCGCTCGCCGCGACGATCTCCTTGATGCGCTCCTCGCTCCGGCGCCGCAGGTCGCGGTTGATGCGCAGGTAGCTCGCGACCGGGTCCGTCGCCGGCTGCAGCTCGTTGGTCGACAGGATCTCGGGGACCTTGATCGTCAGGAAGTCGTCGCTGATGACGATCTCCTCGCTGGGGAAGACCTTGTCGCGCACGGTCACGGGAAAGGGCGATTCGCGACGGTTCCCGGCGGCGTCCTCGGCCACCACCTTGGGCCGCATCGTCGCCTCGACGTCGTGCGGCATGGCGTAGAGTGCGACGCGGGCCGCCGGGTCGGGCAGCACGCCTGCTTCGCCGGGGAAGAAGTAGCCTGCCATCTCGACCCCCGAGCGGACGGCGTCGTCGCTGACCGTGTAGACGACCGCGTCGCTGCCCCCGCGCGTCAAGTAATGCTGGCCGCCCTGTACCGCGACGCTCGGCGGGGTGAGGTCGACGGTCACCGGCCGCTCGAGGACCACCGCCTCGCTGCGCCAGAAGCGCAGCGGCGACCAGTCGCGGGCAACGACGACGAGCTGCGCCGGACCTTCGGACAGGCCGGCCGCGCGCGCGTCGACCACCACGTCGACCGCTCGCGAGCGCACGCCGCTGCCGAGCAGCCCGTCGCGCGGGATCTGCTCCTCCGCGACCACGGACTCGCCGCTCGCGCCGCGCAGCACCACCTTCCACGAGCGCAGGCCGCTGCGCCCGGCGTCGAGCGTCAGCGACAGCGGCGTCGCGCGTCCGACGACGTCGACCGGCGTGGCCAGGCTCGCCTGCGGAGCCGAGCGGCCCGCCCACAGCGTGACGCCGAGCGCGAGGAGCAACACGACGCCGGCGGTGAGCAGCAAGACGCGGCGGCCGAAGCCCATCGCGCGCCGTCCGAAGCTGGGTTCCCGCATCCGCATCGTCTGCCCCCGTTGCTGCTCGCCCGGCCGCCGGGCCGAACGCGTCAAGGACGAAAGCGCGCTCCGTGGCGCGAGGCGCCGTCTGCCACCAGACGCTCGTTGCGCTTGGCGGCCAGCGAGCGCAAGGCCGCGGCCACGCCTGGGCCCGGCTCGACGTCGCTCGCCGGACCCGCGCCGCGCGCCGCGCCGGGTGGCGTGGCGCTCGAGTCGCTCGCGAGGCGGCGTCGCTGGCGCTCGCGCCGCCCGAGCGCGGCGTCGTGCGTCGCGTCGCCGCCGACCAGGCGGACCCGCTGCACCACGTCGCGGCCGAGCGCGCGGTTCAGGCGCTCTGCGATGTCGGTCGTCAGCAGGGCGAGCTCCTGGCGCCACACCGCGTCCGCGACCGCGACCACCAGCTCGCCGCGCACGAGGCGCACCGGCGTCGCTCGCCGCGCGATGCGGCCGCCGAGCGTCCCGCTCCATGCCTCGGCGAGCTGCCAGAGCTCGCTCGTCGTCTCGAGCCCGGCTCCCTCGAGCGCTCCCGCGAGCAGCTCGCGCACCTTTGGAATCATCTCTTGACGTCCTCCGCGCGGCGTGGGCCGCGCCCGGCGCGCTGCGCGGCCTCGCCGTGGCGATTTCCCTTGACAGCACTAGATCTAGTGTGGCAATGACCTGGGGCACACAAGATCAAGGGCGAGTCCGGGAGCCGTGGGTTGGTGGCACGGGGCGGCACGCGGACGGGAACCTCGATCGGCACGGCGGTGCGCTCGGCGAGCGGGTACTGGAGAGGGGGGCGTGCTGTGGACACTTCCACGCTGGGGAATCGTGTGAAGGACGAAGCGAACGGCAAGGCGCAGGGGGCGCAGGGCGCGCACGGCGCGGCTGCTTCCGCCGCCGGCCACGTGCCGGGCGGAGAGGCGCCGTGGCGCGAGCCGGGGGCCGTCGCCCAGCAGGCGGCGCGGACCGACGCCAGGGTCGGCCACGGGCTCACCTTCCGCCGCTGGTTCACCACCACGCCCGAGGGGCGCCGGCGCGACCAGCACCGCGAAGCGCGCGACGTCCGCATCGACCCCGTCGAGTCCGAGGTGTTCGAGCGCCGCAACGCGGTGATCAGCGGGGAAGCAGGCGAGGTGGTGTTCGAGCAGCACGACGTCGAGGTCCCGGCCGCGTGGTCGCAGCTCGCGACCAACGTCGTCGCCTCGAAGTACTTCCGCGGCCCGCTCGGGACGCCGCAGCGCGAGTCGAGCGTCAAGCAGCTCATCGGCCGCGTGGTGCGGTCGATCCGCGCCTGGGGTGAGGAGCAGGGGTACTTCGCGACGCCGGCCGACGCCGAGGTCTTCGCCGACGAGCTGACCCACCTGCTGATCAAGCAGAAGGCGTCGTTCAACTCGCCCGTCTGGTTCAACGTCGGGGTCGAGGCGAAGCCGCAGTGCTCCGCCTGCTTCATCCTGTCCGTCCAGGACACCATGGACTCGATCCTCGACTGGTACCGTCGAGAGGGCGTCATCTTCAAGGGCGGATCGGGCTCGGGCGTGAACCTGTCCCGGATCCGCTCGTCGAAGGAGCGGCTGGGCGGCGGCGGCACGGCATCCGGCCCGGTCTCGTTCATGCGGGCGGCCGACGCGTCGGCCGGCGTCATCAAGTCGGGCGGCAAGACGCGGCGCGCGGCGAAGATGGTGGTGCTCGACGCGCAGCACCCGGACATCGTCGAGTTCATCAGCTGCAAGGCCGAGGAGGAGAAGAAGGCCTGGACGCTGATCGACGCCGGCTACGACGGCTCGCTCGACGGCCCGGCGTACAGCTCGGTGTTCTTCCAGAACGCCAACAACTCGGTGCGCGTGACGGACGAGTTCATGCGCGCGGTCGAGGGCGACGGCGACTGGCAGACGCGCTTCGTCACCAGCGGCGAGGTCGCCGAGAGCTTCCGGGCGCGCGACCTGATGCGGATGATCGCCGAGGCGGCGCACTTCTGCGGCGATCCGGGCATGCAGTTCGACACCACGATCAACGCCTGGCACACCTGCCCGAACACGGGGCGGATCAACGCGTCGAACCCTTGCAGCGAGTACATGCACCTCGACGACTCGGCCTGCAATCTGGCGTCGATCAACCTGATGAAGTTCCTGGGCGAGAACGGCGAGCTCGACACGGCGTCGTTCCGCCATGCGGTCGACGTCCTGATCACGGCGCAGGACATCGTGGTCGACGCCTCGAGCTACCCGACGCCGGAGATCGAGCGCAACGCGCGCGCGTTCCGCGAGCTCGGCCTCGGCTACGCCAACCTGGGCGCGCTGCTGATGGAGCTCGGCATGCCGTACGACTCGGAGGCCGGGCGGCAGTACGCCGGCGCGGTCACGGCGCTGCTGTGCGGCGAGGCGTACGTCCAGTCGGCGCGGATCGCGGCCGCCCTGGGCCCCTTCGAAGGCTTCGCCGTCAATCGCGAGCCCATGCTCGGGGTGATCGAGAAGCACCGCAGCCACGCGATGAAGCTGTCGACGACGTACGTGCCGCTCGACCTGCTGCACGCGGCGCGTACGGCCTGGGACCAGGCGCTGGCGCTCGGTCGTGAGCACGGCTTGCGCAACTCGCAGGCGACGGTGCTCGCGCCGACCGGCACGATCGCGTTCATGATGGACTGCGACACGACCGGGGTCGAGCCCGACATCGCGCTGGTGAAGTACAAGAAGCTGGTCGGCGGCGGCATGCTGAAGATGGTCAACGGCACCGTCCCGGGCGCGCTCCGGCGCCTCGGTTACGACTCGAAGGACGTGCAGGCGATCGTCGAGTACCTCGAGGCCGAGGACACGATCGAGGGCGCGCCCGGGCTGCGCGACGAGCACCTGCCGGTATTCGACTGCGCCTTCAAGCCGGCGAAGGGCTCGCGCGCGATCTCGCCCGAGGGGCACCTGCGCATGATGGGTGCCGTGCAGCCGTTCCTCTCCGGCGCGATCTCGAAGACCATCAACATGCCGTCCGACACGACGCCCGAGGAGGTGTTCGACGCCTTCATGCTCGCGTGGAAGCTCGGGCTGAAGGCGGTCGCGATCTACCGCGACGGCTGCAAGCGTACGCAGCCGCTCAACACGGCACGCGAGGGCGACGGCCGCGAGCGCACGGAGACGGCGCCGGTCGTGGCGGCGCCGGCGGTGACGCTCCCGGTGCCGGCCGCGACGGCGGAGTTCCAGCCGGTGCGCCGGCGCCTGCCGGCCGACTGCCGCTCGATCCGGCACAAGTTCGACGTCGCCGGACACGAGGGCTACATCCACGTCGGCTTCTACGACGACGGCTCGCCCGGCGAGATCTTCATCAAGATGGCCAAGGAGGGCAGCACCATCTCCGGCCTGATGGACACCATCGCGACGCTGACGTCGCTCGCTCTGCAGTACGGCGTGCCGCTCGACGCCCTGGTGGGCAAGTTCAGCCACGTGCGCTTCGAGCCCTCGGGCTTCACCAAGAACCCCGAGATCCCGTACGCGAAGTCGCTCACCGACTACATCTTCCGCTTCCTCGGCGTGCGCTTCATGGCCGCCGACAAGCGCTCGCAGATCGGCCTGGTGGAATCGCACGAGGCGAGCCCCGCGCACGTCGTGCACGAGGCCGGCCCGGCACACGAGGCTCAGGGCGGCGACGCCGGCTCGCGCGTGCGGGTCAGCACGGCGACGTCGGTGACCGTCGCCTTCAGCCCGCAGGCGGACGCGCCGAGCTGCTCCGACTGCGGCTCGATCATGATCCGAAACGGCTCGTGCTACCGCTGCACCAACTGCGGCGCGACGAGCGGATGCTCCTGAGGCAGCGCGGCTGACTCGAGCATCGCCGGCGCGCGTACGCCTGGGTCGCGCGCCGGTGAGGGAGGGCCTGGGGACGGTGTGGACGTTGTGGGGGGCCTTCCCGGGGGGTGGTGACGTGGAGGGGCCCAGG
>JBFMAS010000597.1:0-2227 GCA_040755575.1 Thermodesulfobacteriota bacterium | reverse complement strand
ACGAGTGCACGATGCGGTTCGCGTGCAGCTCGCCGTCGACGTCGATGCCGACGACGACGTCGACGCCCGCCGGCGTCGGCGCCCCGTGCGTGAGGGAGGAGACGAACCTCTGCACGACGCGTGCGGCCGAGGTCGCCTCGTTGACCCGCCCGCCGCCGCCGCAGGCGACGCTGCGGGCCTGGACGCGGCGCCGCACGAAGCCGGTGTTGAGCTCGGCCCGCGCGTGCGCTGTCGCGCGGACGCGGGTCGCGTCGGGGTAGTCATCCACCGCGTCCGCGGTCCCCGGGTCGCCGTCGCTGTCTTCCTCGGTGGGATCGTCGTCACCGGCGCGCGCGCTCGCCCGGACGCCGACGGCCGGGACGCCGGGCGGCGGCTCCGGCGAGACGAAGCGGATCTCCGTCACCTGGAAGAAGTGCCCCTGTCGCGACAGCTCGACGTAGCCGATGTCGCCGATGTCGGCCGCGCCGAAGAACACCGGGGTGGTCGAGGTCTCGATGACCTCGGTTCCCGAGGCGCCGACGAACGTGCCGCCGGGCAGGCCGTCCAGGATCGAGCCCGTGAAGCCGATCGCCGTGACGGGCGGCGAGATGGTGATGCGGAGCCCGTCCACGCCGCCGGTGAAGACCCCGCCCGGGTCGACCGGGCACGGGCTCACGGGGCACTGGAGCTGGAAGGTGACGCCGCCGCCCTGGGTCTCGAAGGTGATCAAGGTGCCGCCCGAGAACCCGGGCGGTGGCAGGGGCAGGGTGACGCTCCCGGCGAAGGCCGGATCGGCCGGGTCGAACACGGCCCGCGCGCGGGCGTCGGGCGGTGACGTGATCCCGACGCCGAGCGCCAGCACGAGCACGGTGACGAGTCGCTGCATCGTTTCCTCCATCGAGCGCCGCGAATGCGCGGTCTCCAATGGAGGAAGCGTGAGAATTGGTGGCACGCGCCGTGCCACCCTCGTGTCCGCTCGCGCCTACAGCAGCCAGCGGATGCGGGCGCGGGGGTCGGGCTCGTAGCGGCACGTGACCCCGGTCTTCACCGCCGTCGCGAGCAGCGCGCCGAGGTCCGGGTGGGCGCGCTCGATCTTGCGCAGCGAGTAGCGGATCGCCTTGGTGACGGCGAGGCGAGCTCGCTCGGCGTCGGTGGCCCACCGCCGCCGCGCGCCGTGCGACCCCGACAGCTCGTCGGCGAGCAGCGCCATCTCCTCGCGCGCGCGTGCGGCGCGCAGCGGATCGTTGAAGCGCTCCGCCTCCTCGACCTCGTCGCGCAGGCGCGTGATCCGCGCGCGGTAGTCGGCCAGGGCTCGTGCGTCGGGCCCGGGCTCGACGTCCTCGAGCGGCCCGGTCCGCAGCCCGGCCTGCTCGACCGCCGCACCGCTGTCCGCTTCCGAGGGGGTTGGCGCCGGCCACGCGGCCAGCTCGGTGGCGCGGAAGTCGCGGCCCGGCGACGCGACCAGCAGCGCGATCAGGCGAACGCCGCGGGCGTCGCGGACGCACGCCTCGCTGCCCCGGTACGCGATCGTCCAGTACTCGCCCTCGCGACGCAGCACCGCCTCGTCGCCCGCGGCGCTCGCCGCCGCCTCTCCGTCGCCGAGCAGCGCCTCGGCGCGCGCGAGCAGGCTCGCCATGCCCAGCGAGCGCGCCGCTTCCGCCGCGCGCAGCAGGTGCTCGCGCGCGGCCGCAACGTCGCCCGCGGCGCCGCGCCGCAGCAGCATGCGGCCCCGGTCGAGCTCGCCGTGCGCGAGCCACGGCCTGGCGCGGATCCGCTCGTTGACCGTCGCCGCCGCGGCGAGGTGCCTTGCGGCGTCGTCGAACCTGCCGAGGACACCCGCGAGGACGCCGAGCGAGCGCTCGAGCGAGCCGCCGCAGAACGCGGCACCCGACGTCACGCAATGGTCGGCGAAGGGCAGAAGTAAAGCATAAACGGTCGCCGCGCGGCGCGTGTCGTCGAGCCATCCGACCACCTCGGCGACGAGCCACAGCGACAGCAGCCAGAACATGTCGCGCGGCAGATCGGCGAAGTCGCGGGCGGCCAGGAGATCGAGCTCGCGGCGTGCATCCTCGTCGCGTCCGAGCTCGGCGTAGACCCAGGCGAGCGAGGCCCGCCACGCCGGGACCGCGGGATACTGCGCGGCGAACGCGGCGACGGCGTCGACCATCTCCTCGAGCCGGCCCTGCTCGCGCCGCAGCGCGAGCATCTGCGCGCCGTAGGACTGCACGGCGTTGCCGTTCTGCCGCTC
>JBFMAS010000596.1:0-15321 GCA_040755575.1 Thermodesulfobacteriota bacterium | reverse complement strand
GCGACGTCCTCGCAGCGCTCGAGCGCCGCGAACGCCGCGCGCTCCTCGTCCGTGGCGCGCGTCCGCAGGTAGACCTCCCCCGCGATGCGCAGCAGCAGCGCCCGCATGCGCAGCAGCGCCGCCTCGCGCACCTCCATGCGGTACGAGATCGCGTCGGCGGTCTCGGCGCGCGTGCGCAGGGCGCTGAGGCGTGCGGCCGTGTCGCCGTCGCGCTCGGTGAACGGCTCGAGGTCGTCGAGCAGCTCGCTGCCGAGCTCGCGCGCCGCGTCGGGCGCGAGGTCGCGCGTCTTCTCCGGCGCGACCCGCGCCTTCCAGCGGGGATGCGCGTCGAGGAAGCGCTCGAGGTTCGCGCGCGTCGCGTCACCGAGCGACTCGCTCCACGAGTCGGCGTGCTCGGAGATCGGCTCCGCGGCCTGCGGCAGGCGCGCGAGGCGCTCGTCGACCTCGGCGAGCGAGCGCGGGCTCGCGAAGCCGTAGCTCTGGCCCATGCGGTCGAGCAGCCGGATCTGCGGCTCGAGCGCGGCCGGGTCGCGCCAGGCCTCGCGCAGCAGCTCGTCGGCGTACGGCTCGAGCTCGCTGCCGCTCGCCTTCGCGGCGCGCTCGAGCAGCAGCTCGAGCTGCACGTCGGAGGTCCGCAGCGGGACGTCGGGCGTCTGGTCGTGGACGAGGGTATGCGCCTGCGCGCCGCTGAAGCTGCCGTTCGCGGCGAGCGCCTCGATGAAGCGCACGGAGTGCCCGACGTTGTCGTCGCCGAGGTTCTCCGGGTAGCAGCCGTACGCCGGGCGCTGCGCCGTCGACGCGAAGTAGCCGCACACCTCGCCCGAGGGCAGCTCGCTCGACGCACCGTCGCGCCGCGCGAGGTGCGCGAAGCCCCCCGAGAAGCACTGCGACATCAGCATCACGACGCGCACGCCCGGCTCGAGCTCCGCGAGCGACTCGCCGAGCTCGCGGACCGACAGCGACTGCTTGTCGCCCCACAGCGTGATGCGCGTGTTGGTCGGGTCGTCGCGGTTCGGCGTGCCGTGGTCGGTGACGTAGAGCAGCAGCGTGTCCCCCGGTCGCAGCTCCCTTCCCTCGCGCGCGAACCAGGCGCGCACCGCCTCGGGGGTGGCCGGACGCAGCGTCTGGCCGTCGACCGTCGTGCTCACGTACTCCATCGGGCGGCCGAGCGTCGCCTCGAGCTGCGTGCCCTCGAGCAGCCAGCCCTTCCCCTCGGGCAGGAGCTCGCGGGTCGCGAGGTCGGCGGCCGGATCGTCGCCGTCGCTCGCGAACACCGTGATGCGCTCGCGCGGCACGCCGGCCGCCTCGAGCACCTCGAGCAGCGCGCGCAGGTGGACGACGTGCGACTGGTAGTTGCCGGCGCGCGTCCCGCCGCCGTTGACCAGCACGACCTGCACGCGGGCGGGGTCGAGCCGTGCCGCCGCGTCCGGGGCGCGCGACGCCGTCGCCCGCGCAGGTGCCGCTGGCGAGGCCGTGGCGCGCGGTCCCGCGCAGCTCGCGAGCAGCGCGACGGTCGCGACGATGGCGGTCGCCGCGAGCGCGGTCGCGCGGCGCGCGCCGGATGCCGTGCCGATCGCTCGCATGGACGCGTCCTTCACCCGCACAGCTCGCGCAGCAGCTTCGCGTTCACCACCAGGTCGCGGCCGCGCCGCACGACGAAGCCCGCGTCTTCGAACTCGCGCAGCGTCTTGGTGACGCGCGCGCGGGACACGCCGGTCAGCTCGGCCAGCTCCTCGTGCGTCAAGCGCACCTTGAGCAGACGTCCGTCGGCGTCGACGACGCCGAAGCCCTCCGCGACGTCGAGCAGGCCGAGCGCGAGCTTGCCGCGCAGGTCGAGCGTCAAGAGCTTGACCGTGCGCACGAAGGTCCGCGAGAAGTAGTCGAGCGTGCCGCGCGTCATGCCCTGGATGATCGGCGGCGGCAGGTCCGAGACGATCGACTGGAACGACGGCACGTCGATCGACGCGGCACGGATCTGGGTGAGCGCGCTCGCCGTGTCCAGCCGCCGGCCGCCGACCACCATGTAGCTGCCGAGCAGCGACCCCGGCTTGGCGAGCGTCACCAGCACGCGCCGCCCGAGCGCGCCCGGGATCGACAGCTTCGCGATGCCGTCGAGCATCCAGAAGAGGCGCGTCGCCGCGCTGCCGTCGCGGTAGATGACGCGGCCGCGCGGGATCGTCACCAGCTCGGCGGTCTCGAGGAGCCGCTCGATGCTCGTCTCGGGCCAGCCGAGCCGGCGCAGGCCCTGCGTGAGCTTGCGCGCGCGGCGCGGATCGTCGGCGAGCCGGCGTCCTGCGGACGCGGCGTTGGTGCTTCGAGCCATGTCAGCTTCCCGCGATCGCCTCCGTCAGCAGGCGGTCGAGCTTCTCCGCCTGCTTGGCGCGATCGAACTCGTCGATCGTGGCCGCGTCGGGACGAACGATCAAGCCGCCGGCGCAGAACTCGGCGAGCAGCTGCTCGAGCGCGCGGCGCAGCGCCGCGACGTCACGCGGGTCGACGATCCGGCCGACGCCGGCCCGCTCGAGCACCGTCGCGGTCTCGCCCGGAATGGTGAGCGCCAGGATCGGCTTCCGCGTGTAGAGGTACTCGCACATCTTGCCCTGGATCTTGATCGCGCCGGAGTCCTCGCGCGGCACCTGGCACAGCATCAGCACCTGGCTGTCGGCGACGTACTGCACGCTGTCGGCGTGCGGCATGAAGGGGAAGAAGCGCACCACGTCGCCGAGGCCCTCGCGCGCGATGAGCTCGTCGTAGAGCGGCTGGCGCTTGGTGCCGACGAAGTTGACGCGCAGCAGGCGGCGCGCGTCGGCGTCGTCGCGCACGAGGTCGCGCACCGCGGTGAGGAACGGCACCAGGTCGAACAGCGTCTCGACGGTGCCCGTCACGGTGACGTGCAAGAGCCCCGGCTCGAGGAAGCGCGGCTCCTCGGTGACGTGCGCGAAGTCCTCGGGGTCGAAGCCGTTCGTGATCACCACGATCTTGTCCGGCGGGCACGACGGGTACTTGCGCAGGAAGTCGGCGCGCGTCGCCTCGGTGGTGACCACCACCGCGCGCGCACGCTCGAAGATCTCGCGCTCCCAGCGCTCCTCGCGCTTCTTTCGGCCGGGGTTGCCGGGGTACCACTGCTTGCGCCGGATGCCCTCGGTCCACGGGTCGCGCAGGTCGGCGATCCAGGGCAGGTCGAGCCGGCGCGCGAGCGCGGCGGCGAGGACGTTGATCGAGTTCGGCGGCGAGGTCGAGAAGATCGCGGCGGGACGCTCGCGGCGTGCGATCGCGAGGCTGCGCAGGTACGCCGCGCCCGCCCAGACGATCTGCGGGTCGGGCACGAGCACGCGGGACCAGACGAAGTTGCCCAGCGCACCGAGCTGGCCGTGCCGCTTCGCGCGCGCCTCGCGCTCGGTGCGGCCGACGGTCCCGGTCTCGGCCTCGCGCTCGAGGGCGATGGCGGCGTCGCGGCCGTTTTCCTTGCCCGTCTCCCCGTCCTGCGCGCCGCGCAGACGCCGCACGACGCTGGCGAGCGAGGACTCGACCGCCTCCCACTCGACCGTCGGCGTGCGGTAGACCGGCACGCCGGGCGGGACGTCGCGCTCGAGGCCCTGATCGCGCACCGGCGCGTACGGATTCGAGACCGTGTGGACGACGGGTCGCCAGCCCTTGCGCGCGAGGTACTTGACGAACTTGGTCACGCGCTGGACGCTCACGCCGCCCTGCGGCGGCCAGCGGTAGGTGAGGACCAGGAGCGTGCGCCCGGCACCCGAGGCGGCGAGCGGTGCGTCGGGGGAAGGATGCGTGCAGCCGCCGGGAAGGATGCCGGAAGTCTCCGAAGCCATCTGCGTTCGAGCTTTCCTCAAATGTGCACCACGAGCCAGCCTCGCCGGGCTCGGCGCCGGCCGGGCAAACCGCCGGGATTGTGCCCGGGGGCACAGCGCCCGGTCTATCGTCGCACGGCCGGCGGTCGTATAGGGAAGCCAGGTGAGGCTTCGCAAGCACGGGTGAAGCAGGCACGCCATGGAACGTGAGATCTTGATGTCGGGCATCGGCGGCCAGGGCGTGCAGCTCGCCGCCAAGATGCTCGCGCACGCCGGCATGCTCGAGGGCCGGCACGTCATGCAGTTCAGCATGTTCATGGGCAGCATGCGCGGCGGCTCGAGCGAGTGCACGGTGGTGGTCGCGGACGAGCCGGTCGAGGCCCCGCCGGTCGTGCCGCACGCCTGGGCCGCCCTGGCGATGCACCCCTCCGAGCTCGGCCTGCTCGAGCGCAAGCTGCGGCCCGGCAGCCTCGTCCTCTACAACCGCACGCTGCTCGCCGAGCCGGCGACGCGCCCGGACTGCCGCTGGGAGCCGGTCGACGCCGGCCGGATCGCGAGCGAGCTCGCGTACGCGCAGGGGCAGAGCCTGGTCGCGCTGGGCGCGTTCTGCGCGCTGACCGGCATCGTCGGGACGGCGTCGCTAAAGGAGGCGCTGCGCCAGCTCCTGCCGCCCTACCGGCACCAGACGATCCCGATCAACGTCGACTGCCTCGAGGCGGGCGCGGCAGCCGTCGCGGAGCGCGCCGGCACCGTGTCCGCCTGGAACGGGGGGCGCTGAGGATGGCGAAGTCCGTCGGCACGGTCCTGATCGACGTCGAGCGCTGCAAGGGCTGCGAGCTGTGCATCCCCGTCTGCCCACCGAAGGTGCTCGAGATGTCGACCGCGGTGAACGCGATCGGCTTCCGCTACCCGGTGCTGCACGACGGCTGCACCGGCTGCGAGCTGTGCGCGGAGATCTGCCCCGACTACTGCTTCGAGGTGTTCCGCGCGGTGAAGCCGTCGCATTACGAGGAGGCGCGAGCATGAGCGCGGCTCCGGGCGGCACGGCGGCGCCGCGCGCGTTCATGGAGGGCGGCCACGCGCTCGCCGAGGGCGCGATCCAGGCGGGCTGCCGCTTCTACTGCGGCTACCCGATGACGCCCTCGACGGAGGTGCTCGAGTACATGGCGCGGCGCATGCCGGAGGTGGGCGGCGTGTGCATCAACGTCGAGTCGGAGATCGAGGGCATCAACATGGTCTGGGGCGCGGCGGGCGCCGGCGTGCGCGCGATGATCGCCTCGACCACCAACGGCATGAGCCTCATGCAGGAGAGCATGTCGGAGATGGTGCTCGGCCGCGTGCCGGCGGTGGTCGTCAACATGGGGCGCGGCCAGGGCGACTACCACCAGTGCACGCGCGGCGGCGGGCACGGCTCGCACCGCATGATCGTGCTCGCCCCGGGCTCCGCGCAGGAGGCCGTCGACACCGCGTACCGCGCCTTCCACCTCGCCGAGAAGTGGCGGCACCCGGTGCTGATCTACGGCGACTTCATGCTGAGCCACACGTCGGAGACCGTGAGCTTCGCGCCGCCGCCGGACGCGCAGGGGCCGCTGCCCGAGAAGACCTGGGCGACGACCGGGGCGCGGGGCCGCGCGCCGAGGCTCTTGACGTCGCTCGGCATGCAGCTCGACGCGGACGGCGCGCCGGCAGGCATCGGCCCCGGCGAGCACCGGGTCGACACCACCGCCCCGATGCGCGCCGCGGTCGCGCGCCACCGGGAGATCGCCGCCGCCGAGACGCGCGTCGAGACCGCGTGGCTCGACGACGCCGAGCTGATCGTGACCGCGTTCGGCATCCTCGGCCGCTTCGCGCGCTACGCGGCGAAGCTCGCGCGCGAGGAGGGCATGCGCGTCGGCTACGTGCGGCCGTACACGCTGGTGCCGTTCCCGTACGCGACCTACGCCGAGGTCGGCGCGCGCGGCGTCCCGGTCGCGGTGTTCGAGAACAACGCGGGGCAGATGGTGCAGGACGTCCGCCTCGGCGTCGAGGGACGATCGCCGGTGCACTTCATCGGCGAGATCTCGATGGACGGCTCGGGCTTCGGCGTCGGGCCGAAGATCGACGCGCTGCACGTGCTGGAGAAGATCCGCGAGGTCTACCCGCAGCGCAGCGCGGCGTGACCGCCGGGGAGACGACGATGAGCGAAGCGTCCGTTCAGCCGGGCATGGAGAAGGTCTTCACGAGGTCTCCCTTGCTCGGGACCAACACGCACTCGCTCTGTCCCGGGTGCGGCGAGCCCAACGCCGTACGCGCGCTGATGGAGAACATCGAGGAGATGGGCGAGCGCGAGAACACGATCTGCGTGCTCGGGATCGGCTGCTACACCGCGTTCGCCGCGCTGATGGAGGTCGACTGCCAGCAGGCGATGCACGGCCGCGCGCCGGCGCAGGCGAGCGGCGTCAAGCGGGTGCTGCCCGACCGCCTGGTGTTCACGCTGCAGGGCGACGGCGACATGATCACCGAGGGCATCCAGGAGGTGATCCACGCCGCGGCGCGCGGCGAGAAGATCACGGCGATCTGCCTCAACAACGCGGCGTTCGGCGAGACCGGCGGGCACATGACGGCGACCACCGTCGTCGGCCAGCGCACCAAGAGCACGCTCGAGGGCCGCAGCCCAGAGCGGCACGGCTACCCGATCCGCCTGCCCGAGATGCTGACCGGCTTCGAGGGCGTCGCGTACCTCGCGCGCGGCACGGTGCACACGCCGACCGGCGTCAAGAAGACGAAGAAGCTCTTGCGCGCCGCGCTCGAGACGCAGCGCCGCGGGCTCGGCTTCTCGCTCGTCGAGGTGGTGACGATGTGCCCGACGGGGTGGTTCGTGACGCCGGCGGAGGGGCCGCGGTTCCAGCAGGAGAACCTGCTGCCGGTGTTCCCGGTCGGTGAGCTGAAGCGTCCGCGCGACTTGACTGTATAGGCCTTCGGCCCGAGCGACTACCTGTACGGCATCATCGGCCAGGCGCTCGGCTCGTTCGGTACGAGCACGAGCGCGGAGGCGGATAGGCGGCGGATAGGGCGGATAGGCGCGATAAACGCCCTCTTTGACGTAGCGCGCGATTATCGGACATCGCGCCTACCGGGGTGGGCCCCGCCCGACGCCCGCAAAGTGCTGGCAAAAGACGCACCTCGGCGAGTACCACACGCAGCGACAAGCGCTGTCTCATTACTCCCTGGCCGCGATGATCCTGAGCGATCCCGTCGTTGAAGTCCTTCGGCGAGCGGTACGTCGTGCTGCACCCGGTGTCAGGGTGGAGCTCGAAGAGATCCGTACGGCGCTGCGAAACGACGTCCTGAAGCGCGAGGTTCTGGAAGGTGACAAGGCCGTCATGCGAGGCGCCAAGTCACGCTTGCCGCGAGTCGAGCGCTCCGGAAGACACGCGACAGCGACGGAGCCGCGCCGGCGATGAGCGCGGCGGAGACGGAAGAGACCGTTTGATGCAGGCGACGGGACGCCCGGCGCGCGCCGCACTTGCGTAAAGCCCACCCACGAGGATGATCCGCCCTCATGGCGACCGCGACGGAATACCTCGTCAAGCGCTCCTCGAAGATGGAGCCGTCCCACCCCGGCGCCATCGTCGCTGAGTGCCTCGACCATGAGGACGTCTCGATCACCAGGACCGCCGCTGAGCTGCATGTGTAGCCGCAAGCGGCTCGCGGACGTCGTCGCCGAGGGCGCGCGCCGATCACAGCCTGACCTCGCGGCGCGCGTACGGGCAGTTCATGAGCAACGGCCCCGGTCTCTCGCTGCGGATGCAGGCCGCTTACGATGTGTGGCACGCTGAGCGCGAGGGGCACGTCAAGGTGCGGTCGATCTACGACGGTCAGCCGGGCGCGGCAAAGGGCCGCGGGTGATCGGCTTGGAGCGGGCCGAGGCGAAACATCGAGGCAGTGCCGCGCCCCCGCTCGTCGCGAGGCCGCGGCACTGACCCCATGGAAGAGAGTGACGTTACGGACTACCGGGCGTCGGCAACGGCTGCGCGTCAAGAAGCTCCGCATTGCCAACCACACCCGCGACGATCGCGTTCGGCAGCGTCACTGCTGGGTTGGTCTCGACGCAGCGGGCTTCCCACCCCTTCTCGGGCGTCCAGCTCAGCTTCGTCGTGGGTCCCGTTGGAGCGTTGGACGACGCCCAGAAGAAGATCAGCGGGACCGTCCAGAAGCCCGCGACGTAGGCCGCGAGCATGCATAGCCAGATGATCGCCTTGCGTTGCATCGGTGCCTCCGTCATCCCGCATCGGCCACACAGCCGTGGTACTGGTACCAGGGGAAGCCGCGCCCGTAGTTTCCACCCGCATAGCACGAAATGCCAGTGAAGAATGCCCTCGTTGGTTCGACCAAGTACTCGGCGCGGTCGAAGTGGTAGAAGTCATGCTGCACGCCTCCCGGAATCGGCGTGCCGGCGGGAATGAAGTAGTGGAAGCGGTGGAACCCGACGGTGACCGCCCAGAATTTGAAAGCCGAGTTCGGGGCCTGCGTCGAGGCGAGCCACTGGAGCGGGCAGGAGCCTTGGCAGTACTCACCGCGGTTGGGTGAACAGTTGCGGGGTTCCCACTTGACGTCGAGATCGCCAGGTCCGTCGAGGAGGACGAAGTCGTACATGTACCCGCCGACGTTCGCGCACCGCGAGCGCTGCCCGTCCCAGAACCAGTAGGTCTGGGCGACGGCATTGGTCGCGATGCCGCCCGTCGCACCGTAGACGCGTGACTTCAAGACGGCGCGCTTGTTCGTGTTCCCGTGTCCGCACGCGATGTAGTGGGGTGCACAGCCCGAGAAAGTGCTCTGCGCTGTCGCAAGCCCAGTTGGCGTGCTCGGGCTCTCGTGGTCGAGAGACTCGACACCGGAGAAGCTCGTCGCTGACCCGCTCCGAAGAGCTCTTTCCTCGAGGTTCCGTCTGTGTAGCTTCGCCTTTCGGACCTCTCGCTTTGTCGGTATCGCGTACTGGCAAAGCGCCGTGTCGAGGCGCCAGTAAGTCCTTGGTCGCCGCACCTGACGGCCCGTCGCGTCGGTGACCGACGGAAACATGGCCAACGTGGGCATGGCGCAGTAGCCCTCACGCAGCTCCGAGGGCAGGATCGCGAGACCGCCGCCTCCGATTGGGAGTATGCGTTCGACGAACCGCGTGGCTGACAGCACGCCGGCGTCGCGCTACTCGTCGTCGGGATGGTCGCGGTCGAGAGCGAGGATGGCGGTGCGGAAGGGGTTCGCATCGAGCCGCTGCTGAGTGTCGTGCTGCTCGAGGGTCTGCTGCCAGTTGACCGGCGCGAGCTCGAGCACGCGGCTCTTCGGCCACGAAGGGAGCAGGCACAGGAGGTCGCGCAGGTAGCGCCATGGCTCGATGCCGTGCATGGCACAGCTCGCGAGCAGCGAGACGAAGACGGTGTTCACCTGGGCGGCCTCGTCCGAGCCGACGAAGAGCCAGTTCTTGCGCCCGAGCACCTGGCGCCTGAGCTGCAGCTCGCTCCAGTTGTTGTGCATCGGCAGCCGCCCGTCCTCGAGGAAGCGCTCGAAGGCGGGCCGGTGATTCTTGGCGTAGCCGAGCGCCTTGGCGAGCGGCGTCTCGTCGAGGACCGTTGGTGCGAGCGCGTCGCGCCATTCGAAGAAACGCGCGACGATCGGCCGCGACCTCTCCTGGCGCACCGCGAGGCGCTCCGCCGGCGCAGCACGGTCGACCGTGCGCTCGATCGCAAACAGCTCGCCGATGAGCGCGAGCGCCTCGCGTGCCCGCTCGGGCTCGGAGCCGAGCGTCTTGAAGAAATACCTCCTGAGATGCGACCAGCACCCGACCTCGATCACCTTGCCGTCCGCGTACAGGTGGTCGTAGACCGCGTGCGCGTCGGCGACGAGGTAGCCTTCGTAGCCCGCGAGCACCCGGTCGACGCCCTCGCTGTCGTGGCGCGGCGTGTAGTCGAAGATCACGTGCCTCTCGGGTGCCACGAGCACCCAGAAGTGGCCGTTGCGGCACTTCTGCGGAGCACGCACGAGCACGCCGGTCGCGTCCGTGCAGAGGTACGGCTGCGTGAGGGCGTCCCGGCGCATCGCATCGACGATCGGCCGGGCGAGCTCCGCGAGCTCGCGGTGCCAGCCGCAGATCGTCGAGCGCGCGAGCTCGATCCCATCGCGTGCGAAGATGCGTTCGAGGCGGTGCAGCGGCTGATGGTCCTGCCAGCGCCGCACGATCGTGTCCGCCAAGAGGCCCGGGCCTGCGAGCCCGCGCGGGATCGGCAGCTCGGGCACCTCGGCGATCAGCACACGCGTCGGGCCGTGGCGCGGCCTGTCTTTGCGCGCAAACTTCGGCCGCCGCGTCACGACCACCACCGTCGACGCCGGCCGGCGCTCGAGCGTCTCCGACACCTCCTCGCCGATCCGATCGAAGTTCTCGAGCCCCTCCTGCTGCACGTCGAGTGGGATCATCTCGAGCTCGACCCGCGCCAGGTGCTCGGGCAGCGGCTTGCGCCCGGTCGGCTTCTTGCGCTCGTGGGCACGCACCAGCTCGGTCTGCGGCGCGGGGGTCTCGGCCTTCTTGCCGAGCAGCATCTCGAGGATGGACAGCGAGAGCTGGCGGTCGTTCGCGTCGAGCCGTTCAGCCTTCTGGCCGAGCAGCCCGCGTTTGAGCTTCTCGTTCTCCTCGCGCAGCAGGAGAAAGAGCTTCTTGTACTCGTCGCGCTCAGCCTCGGCGCGCGTCAGCAGGGCGCGCAGCGCGGCCAGCTCCGCCTTGATCTCGGCCAGGTGATCGCCGAAGGTGCCTGCCGCATCCGCCGCCACGGGCAGGGCCGATAGCGTAGGTCGGGTCCGCTGTCAAGCTCTAAGTTGCTGTAGCATCCCTGGCCGTCGCTGCGCAGCACCACGGCGCGCTGGGAGATCGACGCCCGCGAGCAGCGTGCCGAGCGCGGCTCCATCGATCTGCACCGAGGTCGCACCGCCGTCGCGCGGCAGCCGAAACAGCGCGCGGTGCAGACGCTTGTAGAGCAGACAGTAGCCGTTGCGGTCGAACCACAACACCTTGAGCCTGTTCGAGCGCTTGTTCGCGAAGACGAAGAGCCCGCCCTCGCGCGGATCCTTCCCGAGCCGCTCGCGCGCCGCGAGTGCGAGCCCGTCGAACGAGCGCCGCATGTCGACCGGCTCGGTGCAGACGAAGATGCGCACGTGCGACGGGATCATCGCCGCGCCTCGAGGACGTCGAGCAGCTCCACCAGTGCCGCACGCTCGAAGCCGGCGGCAACGCGCACGCGGTAGCCGATCGGCAGCACCACCTCGATCGGCGTCGAGCGCGTCTCGCGTGGTGCTGCGGCAGGCTTAGGCGCGACGAGCTCGACGAACGCGACGCGCTTCTCTGCGCGGCGCGCAGACATCTGCGCACCGCCCGATGCTCCGTCGCGCTTCAGCCGCCACCTCCAGAACGCGAGCGTCCGAGCGTTGACGCCCTCCTGCGCGGCGAAGCGATCTGCCGTCAGGCCGCTACGCTGCCAGCGCTCGACCCGCCGTACCCATGCCGATCTCGTCTCCCGTGCCATCGCGCCTCGGTGTACGCGGCGCGCGCACCGGTGTCAGCCACGCGGTTCGCTGAACGGATACAGAAGATCAGCGTCTCCGTGAGCCCCGACGATCTGGCGTGGGCACGGAAGCGTGCGCGAGCTCGGCGTACCAGCCTCTCGGCGGTCGTCTCGGAGGCCCTCCTGCGCCAGCGGCAGGCGGAGGCCGGGGTGCTTCTCCTCGAAGACCTGGGTACCGAGGACATCACCGGAGCCGACCTCGACGCGATCCGCTCCGAGCTCGGCTGGGCGCCGAAGCGCAAGCGGCGCGCGCGCCAGGCTCGAGCGCGAGCGCGCTGACGCGTGGCGGCTCTCACGTTCGACACGGGCGCGTTGATCGCCCTGTCGCGCGGGGACAAACGAATGCGCGCGGTGCTGGTGGCCGCGCAGGAGCGCCGCGCGGTGATCACCGTGCCCGCGGTGGTGGTGGCGGAGTGGTGGCGCGTAGACAGCAGGCGCTCTCGTCTGATCCTCGAGCGCGTCGACGTCGAGCCGGTCAGCGAGCGCCTCGCGAAAGATCGCCGGAGAAGCCATCGCAGCCGTTCCGGGAGCCACCGCCATCGACGCGATCGTCATGGCATCGGCCGCGCAGCGTGGTGACGCCGTGCTCACGTCGGACATCGACGATCTCGACCGTTTGCGCCGATACTTCCCCGGCGTGCGACTGATTCGCGCTTGACGCCGATGCTGCAGCGGGTCGTCCGCTGCACGAGGCGGTCGCGCGCCAACGCGAGATCGGTATTCACCCGCTCTTTCGTGCTCGCCGCCAGGTCCAAATCCTTGGTTTGCCGCCTGGGAGCGTGACGACGCATTGTGCAGGTGCGGACGCGGGGAGCATGCAGAGCCTCCAACTGGAACTCGTAGTCGCGCGCCGCCGTGGTCGCGGATCGCCGAGCGTCCGCGCGGCGCGAACGAACGCATCCCACCGCGTCGGCGTCGGTCGGCTGGCGCACCGGAGTGGACCGGGTCGCGCGGCCGGCGAACGTTACCGTACCATCCGGGCGCGCTCGCTGATGCACGCGGCGCCGGATGCTGCAGCGCGAGCGTCTCGCGCGCGGCTGCAGCGAAACGAGTCCGCGGCGGTCGTCCCGGTGCCGTTGCGGATCACGAGGTCGGCATCCGGCACGGTCTTAGCTCAGAGCTTCAGCTTCGTCCAAGGGTTGCGACGCTACAGTTCTCCCAGCAGCCTGAGTTTGTGTTTGACTTCACCGAGGAGCGCTCTCGGGAGCTTGCCCAGGGCCTTGCGGAACCGCCGGTTGTCGATGGAGCGACTCTGGTCGACCATCACCTCGCAGTCCGCGGCGTTGCCCGCGATGCCGCGAGGTAGCGGCACCCGAAGCAAGTTCTCGCCGACGAGACGCGTCGTGCAGGGCAGCACCCAGGTCGAGGGGTGACCGGTCTCGTTGAGAAGATCGGACTGGATCACGACGACGGGCCGACTCTTTCCGGGCTCCGTGCCCTGCCGTGGGCTCAGGTCGGCGAGACAGAGGTCGCCGTGCCGGATCGGGGTCTTCAATCGAGCGCCTCGCCCGAGAGGTGATCCAGCTCGTCGATCTCTTGCGCAAGCGACCGGCGCGTCGCGCGTGAGGCGTTGCGATAGGCCTCGCGGAGAGCTTGCCGCTCGGTGGTCTCCTGAAGAAGGCGGAGACCGCGACGAACGACCTCGACGTTGCTCTTGAGCTTCAGCCGCGCCTTCAGGGTTTGCACGAGCCGGACCTCGTCCGGCGGCAGGGTGATGCTCGACTTGACATTCGATCTCATACCTTCTTGATACCGAGGTCCCGAGCGCGTCGCAACTACCCGGCAAGGCCGGCTCGGTGTCTACGGCACGAACGGTGGAGAATGGTGATGTCGCTTCGTCGTCCGGGCTGACGACGGCCTTCGAGTTCGGTGCGAAGCAATTTGATTCGGTCCCAGCCGACGATGACGGTGACGGTGTGGCGGGTGCGACTCGCCCTGCGCGCCGTTCGGCGTGGTCGGACATCTCGTGTGCCGGCAGTGCACCGCCGCAGCGGGCCCTTCCTGGAGCCGCGCGGCGATCCGCTCCGCGAGGCGGAACACAGTTAGCGGCGCCGAGCCCTCCGCCTTGTTGTTGGCGACGACGCGCGCGGGCTTGCCGCGGCGCACAGCTCGGCGATGACCGCGCGCGTGGCGGGGTCCTCGTCGACCAGCGCGGCGAACGGCCGGTAGCGCTCGCGCGCCGCCTCGTAGCGCTGCGTGCCGCGGAGGATCCAGCGCACGACGAGCGCCGGGCCGCGCTGCACCGCTCCGGCCACCGCGTCCTGCACCTCGACGGGCGGCATCGTCGGGTGCACGCTCAGGCAGTGCGCCGCGCCGGCCGCGTGGAGCGCGTCGGCGTACGCGCCGCCGAGCAGCCGCTCGCTGCGCAGCTCGACCGCGCACAACGGTCGCACCGGCAGGGGTCGAGAAAGCGGTGCATCCGCTCGGCGAAGCGCGCTCGACCGCCGAGCGCCCCGGCGGGCTGCGGCGGAAGCTGGAAGAGGAGCACGCCGAGCTTGCCGCCGAGCCCCTCGCACGCGGGACCGACAGCACGTCCTCGACCCACGCCGCGTCGAAGAAGGTCGCGCTCTGCATGCCGCGCTCAGTGCCGTAGCGCTCGTGGTCCGGGAAGCGGGCGAGCGTCGCGGCCTGCGGCACCTTGACGACGAAGCGGAAGCCGTCGCCGACCTGCTCCGCGTAGCGCGCCTAGTGCGGATAAGGCGGATAGGCGGCGGATAGGCGCGACAAACGCCTTTGGCACAGCGCGAGATTATCGGACATCGCGCCACCGGGCTGGGCCCCGCCCGACGCCCGCAAAGTACGCAGCGGACGAGCCGCCTGTCAACGGAAATCTGGCCGCGACGTCTTCAGGCTCTTTGTCGCGCCCCCGATCGGCCCGCACCCCGCGACGACCGCACGACGACCGCCCGACACTCCCGTCGGCAGTCGTCGCGAGAGACCTCCAACACACGCGTCACGCCCAGTCGAACGACGCCTGCGCGCTGCGGCGAGCCCAACGCCGTGCGTGCTCGACATCGGCTGCTACACCGCCTTCGCCGCGCTGATGGAGGTTGACTGCCAGCAGGCGATGCACGGCCGCGCGCCCGCGCAGGCGACCGGCGTCAAGCGCGTGCTGCCCGACCGCCTAGTGTTCACGCTGCGGGGCGACGGCGACATGATCACCGAGGGCTACCCGATCCGCCTGCCCGAGATGCTGACCGGCTTCGAGGGCGTCGCGTACCTCGCGCGCGGCACGGTGCACACGCCGGCCGGCGTCAAGAAGACGAAGAAGCTCTTGCGCGCGGCGCTCGGGACGCAGCGTCGCGGGCTCGGGTTCTCGCTCGTCGAGGTGGTGACGATGTGCCCGACGGGCTGGTTCGTCACGCCGGCCCAGGGGCTCGAGGTTCCAGCAGGACAAGCTGCTGCCGGTGTTCCCGGTGGGGGAGATCAAGCGGCCGCGCGACCTCGACGCGTGACGCTGCTCGCCGCGCCGCGCGCACGCCTCGGCGCGCGCGGCCGCTCCGCGGGATTCCCGGAGCGGCCGCCGGCACGCCGCGCCGTGCTCAGGGCACCTCGTCGGCGAACTCGAGCCTGACCGGGCCGGACGTCTTGCCGGGCGCAGGGAAGCTCACGCCCCAGCACTCCGGGCCGGCCTCGCGGTTCTTGACGAGCTGCACCGTGACCGAGGTCGTGGCGGCGAGTGGGAACGGCGACGCGAGGCGCGGCCCCTTGCCCTGTAGCACGATCGACGCCTTGCCGACGCCCGGATGCGAGCAGGCTCGCGCCGTCCTCGTTGCCGCTCTTGCTCCGGTACTCGAGCCCTGCCCGGCTCGCCTTCCAGCACGGCTTGCCGTCGCACGTACCGCCCGCGGCCACGGCGAGTCGAGCAGCTCGACGGCGGGACGGGCGGGCGCTGAGCCGGCCCGGGCGGCGAGTTGCAAGCCTGC
>JBFMAS010000595.1:0-4764 GCA_040755575.1 Thermodesulfobacteriota bacterium | reverse complement strand
CCCGTCTGCAGGAACTGCGCGGAGCGCGCGTACCACATGCCGTGCTCGACGCTCGCCCAGGTCTGCAGCATGCCGACCGGCAGGACCGAGAGCAGCACCATCAGCGCGAGGCCGAGGTTGACCGACCGGAAGGCGAAGCTCAGCGGCCCGTTGCGCCACTCGCGGTCGCGGGTCAGGCCGCGCAGGCAGAACAGCAAGAGACCCATGCCGAGCATCCCGTAGACGCCGAACAGCGCGGTGTGCGCGTGCACCGGCGCACGAGCGGCACCACCTCGAGCGCGCTGAAGGTCGCGCCGATCGCGAGCACCGCGGTCGGCGTGCCGGAGAAGTACAAGTGGTGGAACGTTCCCAGGATGCCGCCCGAGAGGAAGACGCAGGTCGAGAACAGCACCGCCGCCGTCGCGACGCCGCCGCGCAGGAGGCCCATGCGGACGAACAGGAATCCGATCAGCACGGTGGCGAACACCTCGAAGAACCCCTCGACCCACAGGTGCACCACCCACCAGCGCCAGTACTCCGCGATCGCGAGGTTCGTGCGCTGCCCCAGAACATCCCGGCGCCGTAGAGCAGCGCGATCGCGCCCGACGCGATCGCGAACAGCGCGAGCGGGTCGCGGTGCTCGCCGATCTTGCGGAACGCGGGCCACAGCGCGCGCATCATCAGCCCGAGCCAGAGGAACAGCCCGACCAGCAGGAACGCCTGCCAGAAGCGGCCGAGGTCGACGTACTCGTAGCCCTGGTGGCCGAACCAGAAATTCGCCGTGAAGCCCATCTGCTGGCGCGTCGCGTACCAGGTGCCGAACAGCGTCCCGACGACGATCAGCAGCAGGCAGACGAAGAGGAAGTCGACGCCCGCCTTCTGGCCGGCGGGCTCGTGGCCCGACACCGCCGGCGCCATGTAGAGCCCGGTCGCGAGCCAGGCGGTCGCAATCCAGAACAGCCCGAGCTGCAGGTGCCAGGTGCGCGTCACCGAGTACGGCAGCCAGTCGGCGAGCGGGAAGCCGTAGAAGCCGCCGCCCTCGACGCCGTAGTGCGCGGTGACCGCGCCGAGGATCACCTGCAGGACGATCAGCGCCGCGACCACCCAGAAGTACTTGAGCGTCGCGCGCATCGACGCCGTCGGGTCGATCGCCAGCAGCGGATCGCGCGCCGGCAGCTCCTCCGGCATCTCCTCGCGGCCGCGCAAGCTCGCGTAGTACCAGACGAGCGCGCCGATGCCGGCGAGCAGCAGCACGAAGCTCAGCACCGACCACACCACGATCTCGCCGGTGGGACGGTTGCCGACGAGCCGCTCCGGCGGCCAGTTGTTGGTATACGACACGGGCCGCGGCGAGGTGCCCGAAGCGTCGACCTGCTCGATCTCGCCGCCCGGGCGCTCCGCGGCGCACGCCCACGCGGTCCAGAAGAAGAACGCGCCGAGCTTCCGCCGGCGCTCCGGGTCGGGCACCGTGCCGGCCGGCATGGCGTAGGCGTCGCGCAGCTCGGGGGGCTGCATGCCGCCGTCGGCGATCGCGCGCAGCTCGGCGGGGAACGTGTCTTCGTCGCCGAAGATCGCGGCGTAGTAGGCGGTCATCGCGGCGATCGAGCGGGCTCGATCGGCGGGGATGGTCAGCGTGCCGCTCGCCGCGTCGTGGCCGTTCGTGCGCATCAGGTCCTCGAGGCGGCGCTGCAGCACGACGCGCTCGCTCTCGCCGAGCCGCGCGAAGGGACGGCCCTGCTCGACGGCGGACCAGTGGTTCAGCAGCCAGAGGGACTCGCGGTGCAGCCAGTCGGCGGACCAATCGGGCGCGACGTACGCGCCGTGTCCCCAGATGCTGCCGAGCTCCTGTCCGCCGGCGCTCTGCCAGACGTTCATGCCGTCGCGGACGTCGTCACCGGTCAGCACCAGGCTGCCCTCGTCCGTCACGACGCGCTCGGGCACGGGCGGCGCCTGCTGGTAGATCTCGACGCCGTAGTAGCCGAGGACGGCGAAGGACAGGGCGACGATCAGCGCCAGACCGAGCCAGAGCCTGAAGTAGCGCATCGCGTTCCTCCGAAGGCGTCGCCGTTCATCCCGTCGCGAAACGCGCGCGCCACCAACCGCCGCGCGAGCCGCTGGCGACGGCCGCGCGTCCTGCATAGGGTCGTCGGGTGGACACGCTCGCGCTGCGCGTGACGCACCGGCTGCCCGATCGCGCGTTCGCGTCACCGCCCGACGGGCTCGCGACGATCCGCAACGGCGTGACGCACGCCTTCCTGCTGACCCCGCCGGCGATCGATCCGACGCGCCGCTACCCGCTGATCACCGTGCTGCACGGCGCGGGCCGTCAGGACGAGCTGCTTTGCCGCGGCTACCGCGACGAGGCCCTGCGTCGCGACGCCCTTTTCCTGATCCCGCGCTCGACGCACCCGACCTGGGACCTGCTGGTCGGCCACGGGCGGCCGGACCTCGACTTCCTCGAGCGGCTCTACGCCGAGATCTACCAGCGCGTGCCGATCGACCCCGCACGTCAAGCACTGATCGGCTACTCGGACGGCGCGAGCTACGCGCTCGCCGTCGGGCTCTCGAACCCGCGCCTGTTCTCGGCGGTGATGGGCTGGGCCGCGGGCTTCGTCGCGATCGACACCAACGCGACCTCCCCGGACGACCCGAAGCCGCGCATCCTGCTCGAGCACGGCACGCACGACACGGTGTTCCCGTTCGAGCAGGTGTGCACGCCGAACGTCGAGCTGCTGCGCCGCCTCGGCTACGAGGTCGAGCTGCGCGTCGACCAGGGCGGCATCCACTGGCCGTCGCGCGCGTTCCAGACGGCGGCGCTCGACTGGTTCGGCGTCTGAAGGCTCAGCCCGGCGGCGGCTGCGCGCCGCGCACGAGCCGCCCCGGCCGCGCGCCGGTCTCCTCGCCGTCGCGCCGCACGACCTCGCCCGACACGATCGTCGCCCGGTAGCCGCGTGCCCGCTGCAGCAGGCGCTTGCCGCCGGCCGGCAGGTCGAACGCCATCACCGGGACCTCGACCGCGAGCGCGTCGAAGTCGATCACGTTCACGTCCGCCTTCATTCCGGGGACGAGCACGCCGCGGTCGAGCAGCCCGACGGCGCGGGCGGTGTCGGCGCACTGCTTCCTCACCAGCGTCGGGAGATCGATCCTCCCGCGCGCGCGGTCGCGTCCCCAGTGTGCGAGCAGAGTCGTCGGGAAGCTCGCATCGGAGATCAGGCCCACGTGCGCGCCGCCGTCGCCGAGCCCCAGCACGGTGTGCGGGTCGCGCATCATCTCGCCGCAGGCGTCCAGGCTGAGCTCCGCGTAGTTCGAGAACGGCGCGAACAGGAAGCCGCGGCCGTCGCCGTCGAGGAGCAGGTCGTAGCACACCTCGGCGGGGCTCCTGCCCTCGCGCGCGGCGATCGCCGCGAGCGACGCCTCGCGCGGCGGCTCGTAGTCCGGCGTCGCGCCGAGCGGGAACATGCGCGCGAAGTCCGTCAGCATGCGCACGAGCCGCCGGCTGCGTGCGTCGGGTGCCTCGACGAGGAGGCGCGCGCGGAACGCGGGGTCGCGCAGCGTCGCGAGCTTCTGCTCGAGCGGCTCGCGCGCGATCTCGCGGTACGACGGGTGCATGCAGAACGGGTGCAGGCTCGACTGCAGGCCGTACAGCGTGCCGATCGGCCGCGGCGCGACCTGCGCCTTGATCGGCAGGCCGTCGGCAGCCGCCCGGCCGACGCGCGCGAGCAGCGAGCGCCAGCCCTGCGGCGCGCCGTGCGCCTGCGCGAGCGACAGCGACAGCGGCCGGCCCGAGGCCGCGACGATCCGGCGGATCAGCGCGAACTCGGTCTCCTCGTCCGGCGTGTCGAAGTCGGAGATCATCTCGATCACGCCCGTGCCGGCGTCGCCGAGCCCGAGCGCGATGCCGGTGAGCTCCTCCTCGGTCGCGCGCAGCGACGGCGTCGGGTCGCCCTTGACGGTGCGGTGGTTGAGCGTCCGCGAGGTCGAGAAGCCGAGCGCGCCGGCGCGCATCGCCTCCGCGGCGAGACGGCGCATCTGCGCGACGTCGTCCCGCGTCGCGGGCTCGAGGCGCGCGCCGCGCTCGCTCATGACGTGCAGGCGCAGCGCGCCGTGCGGCAGCTGCGCGCCGACGTCGGCGTCGAAGCGCCGGCGCTCGAGCGCGTCGAGGTACTCGGGAAAGGATTGCCAGCGCCAGTCGAGCCCCTCGTGCAGCGCCGCGCCGGGGATGTCCTCGACGCCCTCCATCAGCTCGATCAGCCGGTCGCGGTCCTCCGGCCGCACGGGCGCGAAGCCGACGCCGCAGTTGCCCATGACGACCGTCGTCACGCCGTGCCAGGTGGACGGCACGAGCCGCTCGTCCCACGTCGCCTGCCCGTCGTAGTGCGTGTGGACGTCGACGACGCCCGGCGTGACGAGCAGGCCGCGCGCGTCGATCTCCTCGCGGCCCGCGCCGCCGACGCGGCCGACGGCGGCGACCGTGCCGCCGTCGACGGCGACGTCGGCCTCGCGGAGAGGCGAGCCGGTGCCGTCGGCGACCGTGCCGCCGCGGACGACGAGGTCGAAAGTGTGCGCCACGCGAGCCTCCGTTTCGTTCGCCCGACGGCACTATTTTGCAGCCGCGTCCGCGGCGCAAGCGGTACGGCGCCGGGGCGGCGTCGCCGGCGACGGCAGGTCCGCGGCGTCGGCGAGCTCGCGGAAGACCCGCACCAGCTCGGGGAGCTGGTAATGCGCGTTGAGCCCGCTCGGGTTCGGCAGCACCCAGACGCGCGCGCCCTCGAGCCGCTCCGGCTG
>JBFMAS010000594.1:0-7593 GCA_040755575.1 Thermodesulfobacteriota bacterium | reverse complement strand
GGCGGCGCCGGCTGCGCAGAGCTTCACCGCGGGCGTCGAGCAGGTGTTCCGCGGCAACCCCGTCGCGGGGCCGAAGGTCGCGCGCGTCGAGTGGCCGGCGGCGGACCGCGGCCGCGTCCTGATGACGGCGTTCCCGATGGACCAGATGCCCGAGGCGATGCGCAGCAGCTACCTCGACAAGATGACCAAGGGCGTGCGCGAGGCGAAGGAGAAGTTCGCGGTCGCCGGACCGGTCACGGTGGAGATCGTCGACCAGGCGAGCGGCAGCGTGATGGCCACCGTCGAGGCGAACTAGCTCAACGAGGGCACGCGCCCCTCGCCCCACGCGGCACAGCCGCGCGGGGCCCCACTCCCGCGCTCGCTCCGCTCGGCCCGCGCGCTGCGCGCGGGTGTCCGGAGGTCCTAGCCCCGACGCGCGCGGAGCCGCCTCGCCGCTACCAGCCGAGCCGGGCGCGCAGCTCGCGCGCCTGGACGCGCGACAGCTCGACCTGGCTCGACTGCGAGTCCTTCATCACCAGCCGATAGCGCCCGCCGAACCAGCGCGCGATCTCCTTCACCTGGTGCAGGTTCACGAGGCGCGACTTGTGCGCGCGGAAGAAGACCTCCGGGTCGAGCCGCTCCTCGAGCTCGCGCAGCGTGAAGTTGGTCATCAGCGAGCGGCCCTCGACGTGGGCGTAGACGAGACGCGACTCGACGGCGAACCAGAAGATCTCGCTCACCGGCACGACGAGGATCTTGCGCGCCGTGTGCACCGGGATCTGCGTCGCGTACACCTTGCGCGGCTCGGCGGCGCGCGACAGCGCATCCGAGTCGCTGCGGGCGCGTCCGTCCGCGAGCTTCTGGCGCACGCGGCCGACCGCCTCCGCGAGGCGCGTCTGCGAGAACGGCTTCAGCAGGTAGTCGAGCGCCTCGACCTCGAACGCCTTGATCGCATACTCGTCGTAGGCGGTCGCGAAGATGACGTGCGGCGGGTCCTTCAGCGCGCGCAGCACGCCGAAGCCGTCCATCGCCGGCATCTGCACGTCGAGCACGACGAGATCCGGCTGCTGGGTCTCGATCAGCTCGATCGCCGCGGCGCCGTCGCTCGCTTCGCCGACGATCTGCACGTCGGAGATCTTCTTGAGGAAGCCCTTGACGCGCTCGCGCGCCAGGGGCTCGTCGTCGACCACCACGGTGCGGATCATGCTCAGTGGACCGTATCGAGCTCGCCCGGCGGCGACGACGCCTGCGGTACGCGAACCGTGATGACGGTGCCCTCGCCCGGGCGGCTGTCGATGCGCGGTGCGTACTGCTCGCCGTAGAGGTGGACCAGGCGGTCGTGCACGTTGCGCAGGCCGACGCCCGCCGACAGCGCCGCCTGGACGCCGTCGCGCATGCCGACGCCGGTGTCGCGGATCACCACCCGCAGGTCCGGGCCGTCGAGGCTCGCCTCGATCGATACCGTCCCGCCGCCGACCTTCTGCGACACGCCGTGGCGCACCGCGTTCTCGATCAGGGGCTGCAGGATGAGCGTCGGCACGACGCCGTGCCGGGCGCCGTCGCTGACCACGAAGTCGACCGCGAGACGATCGCCGAAGCGCGCGCGCTCGATGTCGAGGTACGCGTCGGCGATCTCGAGCTCGTCCTCGAGC
The DNA here is from genome assembly GCA_040755575.1 of Thermodesulfobacteriota bacterium. Lineage (GTDB taxonomy): Bacteria > Desulfobacterota > Binatia > UBA12015 > UBA12015 > DATCMB01. The sequence continues at coordinate 5,962 of JBFMAS010000594.1, read as the reverse complement.
GTGACGAAAGAGCGGTTGTCGCTCTGCAGCAGGTAGCGGAAGATCTCGGCCAGGCGCTCGACGCACGCCTCCGCGCGGTCGGGATCGGTCGAGATGAGCTGCGCGATCGAGTTCAGGCTGTTGAACAGGAAGTGCGGGTTGATGCGCGCGCGCAGCGCCTCGAGCTGCGCCAGCGACGCGAGCTCGCGCGCCTGGCTCTCGCGCTTCTCGAGCAGGAAGATCTGCCACCAGCTCTGGTTGAAGCCGATCACCGTGATCAGCACGACCGGCACGATCGGCACCGCGAAGTAGAGCAGCGGCAGCTTCTGCAGCCAGCTCGCGGGCACGATCACCGTCAGGTCGCCGCCGGTGTACGGCGAGAACATCCAGCCGCCCCGCTGGAAGAGCAGCATCCCGTTGACCAGCAGGAACGAGGTGACGGTGATCACGCCGAACGTGATCAGCACCTGGAGCAGCAGCGTCGTCGAGCGGTGCTGGGTCGTGACGCGCGGGAACACCCACTGCCACAGCAGGAGCGCCGCGAAGCCGTACACCATGGCGCCGAACAGCGCGCTCGGCAGCGGCGACCAGCGCTGCACCATGATGCACTGCACGAGACCCACCTGCAGGCCGGTCGCGAGCGAGCCGCCGAAGATGAGCTTGGCCTGGCTGCGGAGCCGGCTCGCGGGCTGGTCGCGGAGCGAGGGCATACCGTTCGTCCCAGCCGGCTGCATACAACAACCGTCCGGCCGATCGCATCCGCCGGTCGAGCTTCCTGGGGGCGAACCGTCGCGAACGGGACGCGAGCGGACCGAAGGGGCGTCCGACGGGCCGCGCCGGGTCGGCCGCGTCGCGCCATCGGAGCGCGACCGCGGCGGGCGAGCGACCGAGCGCACCCGCTGGCGCTCGCGCCCCCTCGAACACTACCCTCGACGTGATGACGAGACTCGCCGCCGAGCGCCCGGTTCCACCGTGCGCGCCGCTGCGCGTGGGCATCCTCGGCGGCGGCCAGCTCGCCCGCATGACCGCCGACGCGGCGCGACGGCTCGGCATCGACACGGTCGTCATCGACCCCGAGGAGGAAGCACCCGCGGGCCAGGTGACCCGGCAGATCGTCGGCCCGCTCAAGCGCGGCGAGGCGCTGGTCGAGCTCGCGCGCCAGATCGACGTCGCCACGCTCGAGAACGAGTTCGTCGACCTCGAGGCGCTCGAGTACCTGGCGCACCACGGGGTGATGGTGCGCCCGTCGATCCACACCTTCGGCGTCATCCTCGACAAGCTCCACCAGCGCGAGCGCATCGCCGCGGCCGGGCTCGGCGCGACGCCGTTCGCCGACGTCACGTCGCAGGCCGAGGTGCACGCCTTCGCGCAGCGGCACGGCTGGCCGGTCGTCCTGAAGACGCGCTCGCAGGGCTACGACGGACGCGGCGTCGCCATCGCGCGCGAGGCGCGCGATCTGCCCGCGGCGTGGGAGCGGCTCGGCGCCGGCGTGCGTGCGCTGATGGCGGAGGGCTTCGTCGACTTCGAGCGCGAGGTCGCCGTCATGGTGGTGCGCAACGCGCACGGCGAGGCGCTCGCCTACCCGGTCGTCGACACCGTGCAGGAGGACTACGTGTGCCGCGTCGTGCGCGCGCCGGCAGACGTCCCGGCCGACGTCGCCGCATCCGCCACCGACGTCGCGCTGCGCGCGGTCGAGGCGATCGAAGGGATCGGCGTGCACGGCGTCGAGCTGTTCGTCGCCAAGGACGGCCGCGTGTCGGTCAACGAGATCGCGCCACGGCCGCACAACTCGGGGCACTACACGATCGACGCGTGCGTCACCTCGCAGTTCGAGAACCACCTGCGCGCCGTCGTCGGGCTTCCGCTCGGTCCGGTCGCCATGACGGCGCCGGCGGCCGTGATGGTCAACCTGCTCGCCACGCGCCATGGCGACGCCGCCCGCCTGCACGCGGGCGCCAGGCGCCGCGGCGAGGCGTGGGTGTACCTCTACGGCAAGCGCGAGCTCCGTCCGGGACGGAAGATGGGTCACGTCACCGCGATCGGCGAGACACGCGAGGAGGCCGAGCGACGGGCGATCGACGCGGCGCGGGCGCTCGGCCTGTGAGCGCGCCTCGGCCCGGCGCCGACGTCCGTTCACTCGACGCACCGCTCGCGATCGGCTACGTCTGAGGCGATGTCGGAGGCGTCGAGTGGTGCGGCGCGCAAGCGCGATCCCGTGGTGGGGATCATCATGGGCAGCGACTCCGACCTTCCGGTGCTCCAGGCGGCGGCCGACGTCTGCACAGAATTCGGCGTGCCGCACGAGGTGCGCATCGTCTCTGCGCACCGGACGCCGCTCGACATGGCCGAGTACGGACGCACCGCACGCGAGCGTGGCCTGCGCGTGATCATCGCTGCCGCGGGCGGCGCCGCGCATCTTCCGGGCATGGTCGCTTCGCACACGACGCTGCCGGTGATCGGCGTCCCCGTCCCGACGGAGCACCTGCGCGGCCTCGACTCGCTGCTGTCGATCGTGCAGATGCCGTCGGGCGTCCCGGTCGCGACGGTGGCGATCGCGGGCGCGAAGAACGCGGGGCTGCTCGCCGTGCAGATCCTGGCGACCAGCGACACGGAGCTCGCCGTGCGGCTCGAGTCGTACCGCGCCAGCATGGCCGAGGCGTCACGCCTGAAGAACCGCAACATCGCCCGCGACAAGCCGCGCGCGCGGCAGTGAGCTTTCGCGGCAATGGACTTCACGGCCGCGGAGATCGCCGCCGAGACTGGCGGGCGCGTCCTCGCCGGTGACCCGGCGAGACGCTTCACCACGGTCACCATCGACTCGCGGAGCGTGCCGGCGGGGGCGTTGTTCGTACCGCTGCCGGGCAGCCGCGTCGACGGGCACGACTTCATCGGCACCGCGCTCGAGCGCGGTGCCGCGGGCTCGTTGACCGCACGTCACGACGCCGGAGCGGCGCGCGCCGAGGACGTCCGCATCGCCGTCGACGACACGCTGCGCGCGCTGCAGGCGCTGGCGAGCGCCTGGCGTCGGCGGCTTCGCGCGACGGTGATCGGCGTCGCCGGCAGCAACGGCAAGACGACCACCAAGGAGACGCTGGCGAGCGTGCTCGCGACGCGCGGCGCGACCTTCGCCACGCCGCGCAACGAGAACAGCCAGATCGGCGCGCCGCTCACCGTGCTCGCGACGCCGGCCGACACGACCTTCCTGGTCCTCGAGCTCGGCACCAGCGCGCCGGGCGAGCTCGATCGCCTCGCCCGGATGGCGGAGCCCGATCTGGCGATCGTGACGGCGGCCTACGCCGAGCACCTCGAGTGGCTCGGCGACGTCGCCGGCGTGGTCGCCGCCGAGACCGAGATCCTGGACCATCTGCGGCCCGGCGCGTTCGCGGCGATCGGCTCGTCGGAGCCCACGCTGCTCGCCGCCGCACGCAGGCGCGCGCGCTTGCGGATCCGCTCCGTCGGCGAGGCGGCGGACGACGACTGGCGCATCTCCGCGGTCGCCCTGGAGCGCGACGGCACGCGCTTCCGGCTACGGCACGACGGCGAGGCGCACGAGTGGCGGGTGCCGCTGCTCGGGGCGCCGGCCGCCTGCGCGGCCGCGTTCGCGGTGGCGACGGCGACGGAGATCGGTCTGGACGCCGGCGCGATCCAGCGCGGGCTCGATGCCGTCGTCGCGGTCTCGCACCGGCTCGTGCCGCTGACCCACCCGCGGCTGCCGATATTTGTACTCGACGACAGCTACAACTCGAACCCGGCGTCCTGCCGCGCCGCGATCGACACCGCGGTCGCCCTCGCACGCGGCGGCGACCGCTTGCTGCTGGTTCTCGGCGACATGCTGGAGCTCGGCGAGGCGACGGCCGCCGCGCACCGCGAGGTGGGCGCGGAGATCGCGCGGCGGGCACCGGGCGCGACGCTGATCGCGGTCGGCGCGCACGCGCGCGGCCTCGCCGAGGAGGCGCGGCGCCATCGCGTCGTCGTGCACGAGAGCGCCGGCGCGGACGGCGCCGCGGACATCGTCACGCGGCTCGTCGCCGACGGGGCTCCGGTGACCGTGCTGGCCAAGGGCTCGCGCGGAATCGGCCTCGATCGCGTCGTCGACCGCCTGATGGCGCTGTAGCGCCGGGCCGCGTCAGGCGGCTGCGGCCATCGGCTCCCGGGACAGGTCGCGTCCGAGCAAGTTCGCGCGCAGGTGCTCCGGGGAGAGCTTCAGGAACTCGCAGACGTTCTCGAACGCGAACGGATGGGAGCGGTCCTCGGACGACACCCAGAGGTAGGCGTCCATGTAGAGGCGCTGGTTCGCGTGCTGGCGCGCGTAGCGGAAGTTGCGCAGGTCGGCGGCGGTGCGCTCGAGGATCGCGAGCAGCAGCTGCCGCTCGGGCGTCAGCTCTCCGAAACCATGCCACAGGACTTCGAACTGCACCGGATCGATTGCGAGCGGAACAGTCCCGTCGTCCAGCGTGATGAAGCTCGAATCCGTAGGGACGTGCATTTGGCCTCTCTCCCCTCGTCGGGATGTCGTTGTCGTGCGCCTGAGAAACGGGGTGAGCGGCGGGACCTCGCCGCGCCGGTCGGCGCACACCAGGGTGGTGGCAAGACGCAGGCCAAAGGGTAAAGGCGCGAATTCGCCGCGTTTCGCGCGGCGCTCGCGCGGCGGCACGGGCGGAACGGTGTAGGGGCTGCAGGGGTGCGTGCAGGTTTTGCACCGGCACGCGGGCGCGTCAGACGAGCAGCAGCCAGACCAGCACGACGGCACCGGCGAGGATGCGGTACCAGCCGAACGGCCGCAGCGAGCTCGTCTGCACGTAGCGCAGGAACGCGTTGATCACGAGCAGCGCGCTGACGTACGCGGTGAAGAGCCCGACGGCCATGCCGAGCCCGAGCTCGCCCGCGAGGGCATCGCGGGTCTTCCACAGCGTGTAGAGCGTCGCCGCGTACATCGTGGGCAGCGCGAGCAGGAACGAGAAGTCGGTCGCCGCTCGCCGGTCGAGCCCGACCACCAGGCCCGTGAGGATGGTCGCGCCCGAGCGCGACACACCGGGGATCATCGAAAGCGTCTGCCCGCAGCCGATGAGCAGGGCCTGACGTATCGACATGCGCTCGAGGTCGGCGAGCCCGGCGAAGCGCCGCGGGCGGTCGATCGCCAGGATGAGGAACCCGCCGGCGATCAGCGTCGTCGCGACGATGCTCGGCCGGAACAGCGCGTCGAGGAAGTCCTTGGCGAGCAGGCCGACGACGACGGCCGGCAGGAACGCGATCAGGACCTTGAGCACGAACAGGCGCGCCAGCGGCCGCGTGCTCGCCTCGACCGCGAGCCGGACGAGCCGCTCGCGGTAGACCCACGTCAGCGCGAGCATCGCTCCGAGCTGGATGACGATCTCGAACTCCGGCGAGCCGTAGTCGAGCAGGTGCGAGGCGACGATCAGGTGCCCCGTCGAGGAAACCGGCAGGAACTCGGTCAGACCCTCGACGATGCCGAGGATCGCTGCCTTCCAGGCGATGGTCAGTTCGGGAGACATGTGGCTCGATCGTTCATCGGAAGTCGGTGTGGGCGGCAGGAGCGCGCAGGCGGCAGAGTGATTTGCGTCCCCATATCGCATCGGGTAGCGTCCCGGCGAAGGGTTCGGCCGTACGCGCTGCGTCAGATGGACGGAGCAGGGGACGCGAACCTTGCGCGGCGGAAGCCCGCAGGCCCGGTCGCACCAGCCGACGCCCAGGAAACCACGGACGCACACTTGAGCCGTAAGTCGAAGTTCCTCATCGGCGCGGCCGCCATCGTGCTGGCGGTCGGAACGCTCATCTATTCCGCCGTCCGCGAGACCTCGGCCTACTTCATCACCGTCGAGGAGTACGCGACGGCGGCCGACGAGCACGCCGGCAAGTCGCTGCGGCTCGCGGGCCGGGTGTCGAACGGGACCGTGAAGTGGGACCCGAAGACGCTCGACCTCGAGTTCGTCATCGTGCCGATCCCCGCCAAGGACGCGGTCGA
>JBFMAS010000593.1:0-2028 GCA_040755575.1 Thermodesulfobacteriota bacterium | reverse complement strand
GCCGTGCATCCCGACGGGCGCATCCTGATCGCCGAGGCCTCGAACAACCGGGTGCGCGCGCTCTCCGGGGGGACGCTGCGCAACTTCGCCGGCGACGGCGTCGGCACCTTCGGCGGCGACGGCGGCCCGGCGCTCCGGGCGCAGTTCGACACGATCCACGGCGTCACCGTCGACAACCAGGGGCGCATCCTGATCGGCGACCAGGGCGCCAACGATCGCATCCGGCGCGTCTCCGCCGACGGCGTCGTGACCACCATCGCGGGCAACGGCTCGAGCGCCTTCTCCGGCGACGGCGGGCCGGCGCTGCAGGCGGGCCTCACGGTGTCCGACATCGTCGTCGACGGCGCGGGCAACGTGATCTTCTCCGACACGGAGAACCACCGCGTGCGCCGCATCACTCCGGGCGGCACGATCTCCACCATCGCGGGCACGGGCTCGCCCGGGTTCTCGGGCGACGACGGACCCGCGACCGCGGCGATGCTGCGGGCGCCGACGGGCCTCGCCTTCGACGACGACGGCAACCTCTACATCTCCGATTTCCTGAACAACCGCATCCGGCGCGTCGACGCCGCGACCGGCCAGATCACGACGGTCGCCGGCAACGGGTCGGCGGGCTACAACGGCGACGACAAGGCCGCGACCAGCGCGAGCCTCAACAACCCGACCGACGTCGCGTTCGACGCCGACGGCAACATGTACATCGCCGACTTCCGCAACCACCGCGTGCGGAAGGTGAGCGGCGGCCAGATCAGCACCTTCGCCGGCACCGGCACGCCGGGCGACAACAGCGACGGCCCGATCGCGGCGGCCATGATGCAGCTCGACCAGCCGACCGACGTCCAGGTCGATGGCGCGGGCAACGTGTTCATCGTCGACTCGGCGAACAACAAGATCCGCCGCGTCGCGCCCGGACTGGGCGGCGCAACCACCGTCGCCGGCTCCGGGCTGGTCGGGCTGAAGGACGCCGCCAACGCGCGGAACGGCCGGATGTCGCTGCCGCTGCGCATCCATTTGAACGCCGACGGCAGCATGCTGGTCGCGGACAACTGGAACTTCGTCATCCGGATCATCGAGCCTTGACCGTGTCCTCGCCGCCGCCGCTTGCGTGTGCCGAACGACGCGACGGCGGCGGCGAGGCCGCTCGCATTCGCCGGGTCTACGACGCGTACCGCGGCAGCCGGGCCGTGCGGCGGCGCTGGGATCCGGCGAACGCCGGCAACCGCGCGATCCACGACGAGCGCGCGGCTGCGCTGCGCGAGATCCTGCAGCGCGGCGGCTTCATCCCGTTCGCGCACCGGCGCGTGCTCGACCTGGGCTGCGGCTCGGGCGAGGTGCTCGCGAGCCTCGAGGAGCTCGGCGCCCTGCCGGAGGACCTGTACGGCGTCGACTTGGGCGAGCAGGAGATCGAGGCCGCGCGCCGCCGCTTCCCGAGCATGCACTGGCAGGTCGCGAACGCCGAGACGCTCGAGTTCCAGCCCGGCTCGTTCGCGCTCGTGCTCGCGTTCACCGTCTTCAGCTCGGTGCTCGACGACGCGATGGCGCGCAACCTCGCCGCGGAGATCGACCGCGTGCTGCACCGCGACGGCGCCCTGCTGTGGTACGACTTCCGCTATCGCAACCCGTACAACCGGGCGGTGCGGGGCATCTCGCCACGGCGCATCGCGGAGCTCTTCCCCGGCTGGACGTCCGAGCTGCGCAGCATCACCGTGCTGCCGCCGCTGTCGCGCCGGCTGGGACGCGCGGCGCCCGTGCTCTATCCGCTGCTCGCGCGCGTGCGCCCGCTCCGCACTCACCTGATCGGCCTGCTGCGCAAGCCCCGCGACCCCGCATCGGGAGAGCCGCGCGCGCCGCTCCAGAGCGAGCTGCGAGTGTCCTGAGCCGCGCCGCGCGCGGTCCGTCGCGGAGAGAAAAGCGGCGGTGCGCGCGACGCCGTCTCGCGTGCGCCCGCGCGACGCGCGCGCACGCGGCGGGAGCACGAGCGTCAAGTCGAAGTGCGCGACCGGCGCTGCGTCGCAACAATGATTGACG
>JBFMAS010000592.1:0-10725 GCA_040755575.1 Thermodesulfobacteriota bacterium | reverse complement strand
GGCGTGGGCAGAGCCCACGCCGCTCGCAGCCGGGCCCGCTTGCAGCTAGTGAGCTATCCCTACAAGCACGTCCTGTTCGTCTGCCACGCCAACACGTCGCGCAGCGTGATGGCGGAGCACCTGCTGATCCGCCTGCTGTCGGACCACGCCGTGCCGCCCGACGCGGTGCTGGTCACCTCGGGCGGCATCGCGCCCTACGCGCGCGACGGCAGCCTGGTGTCGCTCGACACGCGCCTCGTCCTGCGCGACGTCGACATCCACCTCGAGCCCGACGCGGTCGCGCGCGACCTGAAGCGCGGCCACCGCCACCTGCTCGAGCAGGCGGACCTGATCCTCACCATGACGCAGCAGCAAGTCGACATGGTCCGCGCGCAGACGAGCGACACGGGCGCGCTCGCGACGCCCGTCATGACGCTGCGCGACTTCGCCGGCCTCGGCGGCGACATCGCGGACCCCGCGGGCCAGGACGAGAGCGTCTTCGTCGCGACGCGCAACCGCGTCGCGCACGCGCTCGAGCACGCGCTGCCGAAGCTCGTGCCCGGGGCGCCGGGCCGCGACGTCGCGTCGTGCGAGGAGTGCGCCGACGACCGGCGGCGCGCCGCCGAGCGCGGCTGACGATCAGCTCAGCTTCGCGACGGCACCTGGAACACCGCTCGGTCCTTGAGCCGCACCGCGGTGAGCTTGTTGCCCCAGACCGCGCCGGTGTCGAGGCCGATCGCGCGCGGCCCGAAGTAGAGGCCGAGCGCCGCCCAGTGCCCGAAGACGACGGTGACCTCCCTCTCCTTGCGCCCCGGAGCCTCGAACCAGGGCCGGCACCCCGGCGGCGCCTCGGCGGGAGGTCCGCTGAAGTCGAGGCAGGGAAGACCCTCGCGCGTGCACGTCCGGAGCCGCGTCAGCACCTGCAGGATCAGCCGCACGCGGTCGATGCCGCGCACCTTCTCGCTCCACGGCTCGGACGGCTGCTCGCCGAGCGACTCCAGGATGCGCGCGGCGTCGCCGCTCTGCAGCGCCTCCTCGGCCTCGCCGGCGAGGCGCTCCGCGTCCTCGGCCGTCCAGCACGGCAGGATGCCGGCGTGCACCACGAGGTGCCCGTTCTCGCGATGCGCGAGCGGCCTGGTGCGCAGCCAGTCGATCAGCTCGTCGCGGTCGCGCGCGTCGAGCACGTCCTCGACCGTGTCGCGCTTCTTGCGCGCGGCCGCACCGAGCGCGCGCGCGATCAGATGCAGCTCGTGGTTGCCGAGCACCATCGCGACCGAGCGCTCGTTACGCATCGCCCAGCGCAGCACCTCGGCCGACTTCGGTCCGCGGTTGACGAGGTCCCCGACCAGCAGCAGCCGGTCGCGTGCAGCATCGAATTCGATGCGGTCCAGCAACCGCCGCAGGGTCCCGTAGCACCCCTGGATGTCACCGATCGCGTAGGTCGCCATGATCGCCCCCGCCTCACCCCACCGATGGCGATCGTAGCACCATCGCACCCGGCTTTGGACCCCCGCCGGATGACGACTCGGTTACAGCAGCACGCCGGGGTTCATGATCCCGTGCGGGTCGAGCGCCGCCTTGACGGCGCGCAGCACCGCCATCCCGCCGTCGCCGAGCTCGCGCGGCAGCCAGTCCCGGCGCACGCGGCCGATGCCGTGGTGGTGCGCGATCGTGGCCCCGCACGCGATCGACGCCTCCATCGCCGCCGCCCATGCTTGACGGTAGATCCGCTCCTGCTCGCCTGCGGCCGTCGCCGTGCCGACGAAGGTGAAGTAGATGTTCACCCCCGTCGTGTAGCCGTGCGAGGTGTGGCCGCTCGCGGCGATGATGCCCGGCACGGCCTTGATCGCGTCGGTGACCGAGCCGTGCAGCGCGCGAACGCGGTCCCAGGTCGCGGCGACCTCGATCGTGTCGACCACGAGCCCGCCCGCGAGCAGCGAATCCCAGGACGGCACGTGGTTGCGGCGCCCGAGCCAGTGACGCAGCGGCTCGTCGCCGAGAAGCTCGCCGCCGCGCGAACGGCAGGCGCCGCGCGCGGCCTCGAGCTCGGCCTCGAGCGCGGCGGTCATCGCGGCCGTGCCCTCGCTCATCACGAGCAGCAGCGGCGCGGGCTCGAGCACCCAGGTGCCGAAGTTCCGCTGCGCCTCGACCTCGTCGTAGAGGCGCAGCACGGCCGGACGCCACCCCGCCTGCAGGATCTCCTTGCTGATCGCGATGCCGTCGTCCCAGCTCGCGAGCGTCGCGGCGAAGCCCTGCTGCCAGTCGGGCTTCGGGGAGATCTTGAGCGTCACCCGCGTGACGACGCCGAGCGTTCCCTCCGCGCCGAGGAAGAGCTGGCGCAGGTCGGGACCGGTCGCGGCGCGCGGCGCGGGGAAGGTCCGCACGACCTCGCCGCCCGGCAGCACGACCTCGAGTGCCAGCACCAGGTCCTCGATGTTGCCGTAGCGCGTCGAGAGCTGGCCCGAGGCGCGGGTCGACACCCAGCCGCCGACCGTCGAGAGCGCGATCGACTGCGGGAAGTGGCCGAGCGTGAAGCCGCGCTCGGAGAGCAGGCGCGCGCACTCCGCACCGTTGAGCCCCGCCTCGACCGTCGCGGTGAGCGCCTCGCGGTTGACCTCGACGAGCGCCGCCATCCGCCGCGTGTCGAGGACGATCGCCTCGGCGCCCGGACGCACGCCGCCGCAGACGCCGGAGCCCAGCCCGTACGGCACGACCGGCGCGCGGCGCTCGTGCGCGATCGCCAGCACCCGCGCGACCTCGTCGGTCGACTCCGGGTAGACGATGCACGGCGGCGCCGGCGCCGGCTCGGGACCGCGGTCGCGGATCGCCTCCAGCGCCCAGTAGTCGTGGGCGTGCGACCGCAGGTCGGCCGCATCGGTCACCACCCGCCCGGCCGGCAGCGCCGCGGCCAGCGTCTCGACGATGCTCCTGACGTCGGTCATGCTCGCTGCCCCGCTCTCTCCTGGTCGCGCCAGGCGACGTCCTCCGCGACGCGCACGCGGTAGTGCTCGACCTCGGCCGCCTGCCGCCGCTCGTCCCAGCCGAGCCGCCGGCCGAGGATCGCCGCGACGCGCTCGGCGTCCGCGACGCCGTTGCCGGGCGCGAACAGGTTGGCGCGGGCTCGCCGCTCGAGGACGTCGCACACCGAGAGCGCACACTCCTCTTCGACCGCGTACGCGATCTCGGCGTCGGACAGCGTGGTGCGCACGATCGGCACCGGCGCCTCGTCCTCGACGAGCGGAACCTGTGCCGTGCGGCACGGCTGCGCGGCGCCCGTGCCGAGGCGCTCGACCACCGCGTCGACGACGCGCTCCGCCATGCGCCGGTAGGTGGTGAGCTTGCCGCCGGCGATCGACAGGAGCCCGTTCGGCTCGATCAGGATCTCGTCGCGACGCGAGATCTCGGACGGCTTCTTGCCCTCCTGGTGCAGCAGCGGTCGAACCCCGGCCCACGCCCCGCGCACGTCCGCGTCGACGATGCGCGCGCCGGGCCAGGTGCGGTTCGTCGCCTCGAGCAGGTAGTCGACGTCCTCCCGCGTGATCGACGGACGCTCGACCGCGCGCGGGTAGTCCGTGTCGGTCGTGCCGATCCAGACGATGTCGCCGTACGGGACGACGAACACCATGCGCCGATCGACCGCGCGCATGACGACGATGTCGTCGACCGCGAGTCGCTCACGCGCCACCACCAGGTGGATGCCCTTGGTCAGGTGCATCCGCGGCGCGACGTCTCCGCCCAGGCGGCGCACGGAGTCGACCCACGGCCCGGCGGCGTTCACGACGACGCGAGCCTCGACGACCAGCTCGCGTCCGCCGAGCTCGTCGTTGACCGTGACGCGCAAGGCTCGCCGGTTCGACCGCGCGGTGCCGTCGGTCGTCGCGCCGCCGGGTGCTTCGGCGATCGAGATCGCGGGCGCGTACGACGCGACGAGCGCGCCCGCCCGCTTCGCCGACTTGACGGTCTCGAGCGTCAGGCGCGCGTCGTCGGTGACGTACTCGGTGTAGACGGCCGCACCCTGGAGGTTCGCCGTGTCGAGCCCCGGCACGTGGTCGAGCGTCTCGCCACGGCGCCAGATCTCGTGGCGCTCGTCGGCGTCGATGCGCGCCATCTTCTCGTACGCCCACAGCCCGGCGCGCAGCTTCATCAGACCGGCGCTCGTCCGCCCGAACACCGGCAGCGCCATGCGCGCCCCGACCGCGAGGTGGGGTGCGATCCGGCGGAGCGTGCGGCGCTCCTGCGCGGCCTCGAGGACGAGCCCGACCTCGCCCTGCTCGAGGTAGCGCAGGCCGCCGTGGATCAGCTTGGAGGAGCGGCTCGACGTCCCCGACGCGAAGTCGCCGCGCTCGATCAGCGCCGTGCGCAGCCCGCGCATCGCCGCGTCGCGCGCGATGCCGGCACCGGTGATGCCGCCGCCGACGACCAGCACCTCGACGTCGCCGCGCGACGCCTCGGCGAGGTCTCGCTCCCGGGTCTCGAATGAGAAGCTCAGTATCCCATCCCCCGCAGACGTTTGTCGGAGAAGCCGAAGTGGTGGCCGATCTCGTGGACCAGGGTGCGCCGGATCTCGCGACGCAGGTGGTACTCGTCGGCGTGCTCGTCGGTCAGCGGGAGATAATAGATCGTTATATGGTCGGGCAAGGCGGAATGGGTCGCGCTGCGCTCGCCGCGCGGCACGCCGTGGTAGAGGCCGAACAGCGTGTCGAGCTCGGGATCGAGTCCGACGCTCAGCAGCGTCTCCTCGTCGGGCTCGTCCTCGACCACCACCGCGACGTTCTCGAGGAGCGCCGCGATGTCGGCGGGCAGCGAGTCCATCGCCTCCGCGACCAGCTCGCGGAAGCGGGCGAGGGGCACGCGCGCAGGCCGCGACATGCCGACGGCTTAGCATCGCAGGACGGCAGAGCGCCAAAATCTCGACATGAGCGCCACCGAAAGGGCCGCTCGCGCGGCTCTTGACGACGGAAAATCGGGATTTCCGGTGGCACCTCGCTTGCTGACCCTTCGCACAGCTCCCGGGGTGGACGTTGGGCGGAGGTTGAGGGGCCGGTTCGGGTGCGACCGAGACGGGCGGCAGAGAGGTTTCTGCGACGGGCGAGGCGGTCGTGGTGACGTGGGACGCAGACACCTCTCTGCCAACTGTCCGGGTCGCAGGCGCGCCGGGAGCGACGGCGCGGCGGCGATAGAGCGAACGCGATAGAACGCCGCGCGCCGCGCGTGCGCGGGCGGTTGCCCGCACGGTGGCGCTCCACTATGGCGCCGCCATGCCCGCCACGACGAGCAGCGAGCGCCGCGTCCGCTTCGGCATCCAGACGCCGCAGGAGGGCGCTTCCTACGCCGCGCTCGCCGCGCACTGGCGGGAGGCCGAGCGCCTCGGCTACGACACCGTCTGGCTCGACGACCACTTCTACGGCGTCGTCACGCCGCCCGGCGCGGACCAGCTCGAGTCCTGGGTGACCATGTCCGCGCTGGCGCGCGAGACTAGCACGATCCGCTTCGGCACGCTGGTCGGCTGCAACTCGTACCGCAACCCGGCGCTGGTCGCGAAGATGGCGGCAAGCCTCGACCAGATCTCCAGCGGCCGCTTCGAGCTCGGCCTCGGCGCCGGCTGGTACGAGCAGGAGTACGTCGCCTACGGCTACGACTTCCCGCCGATCAAGCAGCGCCTCGAGCAGCTCGCCGAGGCGCTCGAGATCTGCGTCCGCATGTGGACCGAGGAGCGCGCGACGTTCACCGGCAAGCACTACCGGGTCGAGCGCGCGTACAACCGCCCGCTGCCCGTGCAGAAGCCGCACCCGACGATCGTCATCGGCGGCGGCGGCGAGAAGGTGCTGCTCCGGCTCGTCGCGCGCTGGGCGTCGGTGTGGAACATGGGCGGCTCGCCCGACGAGATGCGCCACAAGATGGAGGTGCTCGACCGCCACTGCCGGGACCTCGGCCGCGACCCGCGCGAGATCGAGCGGAGCTGGTTCGGCCCGCTGCTGATCGACGACGACGCCGAGCGCCTCGCGCGCCGTCTCGCGAAGCGCTCCGCGGGCGCGAGCGAGGCGGGACAGGCGATCGACCAGCGCATGATCGCCGGCACGCCCGAGCAGGTGATCGCGCGCATCCGGGAGTACGTCGCGCTCGGGGTCACGCACTTCATCGCCATGTTCGGCCGCGTCGACGACCTGCGCGCGACGCGTCTGTTCGCCGAGCGGGTCATCCCCGCCTTCCGCTGAGCGACAGCAGCGAAGTCTCCGCTCGCCGGAGGCGAGCGGCCGAGCGCAGCGAGCGGGGAGAGGAGGCTCCGCGCGGCTTTGCCGCGTGGATGAGAGGGGCGGCGCCCCTCTCATCCGATGGGCAGCTTCGCGACGAGGTGCCGGACCACCGGCGGCTCCGCGCCGACGTGGAACGCGCGGGCACGCGCGCTGACGTCGCGATCGGTGACGGTCATGCGCTCGTGCTGGCGCAGGTGGTCGAGCCACGACTCGACCAGGAACGACTCGACGTAGATGCCCGGGCGTGCCGCGTCCGCGAACACCGCCCAGCGCGCGGCACCGCCGCGCCGCCGCATGCGGCGCACGATCTGCATCGTCTTCAGGAACTCGTCCGCGCGCTCCGGGTCGACCTCGTACTCGATCGTCACCAGCACCGGCCCCTCGTCGTAATCCGCCGCCTCCACCACCTCGCGCGGCGGCCAGTTGACCGCCGGCGTGAGGTCGATGTGCGCGATGTCGCGCAGGCGGACGCGCAGGCTGACGAGCAGCGCGAGCACGAGCCCGCCGCCCGCGACCTGCAGCGTCAGCGCGCTGCCGAGCCGGTCGGCGACCAGCCCCCACAGCGCGCTGCCGCCCGCGAGCCCGCCCTGCAGCACCAGCAGGTGCAGCGCGAGCGCGCGCGCCCGCACCCACGCGGGCGCGACGGACTGCGTCTCGACGTTGAGGCTCGAGAGCGGCGACATCCAGGCGAGCCCGCACGCGACCAGCAGGACGCACGCGAGCGCGTACGACGGGACGAGGCCGAGCAGCACCAGGGCGGCCGCGAACGTGACGCTCGCCGCGTCGACGATGCCGTCGGTCCGCAGGCGGTGGCGCAGGCGCGGCAGCGTGAACGCACCGAGCACCGCGCCGACCCCGATGGCGCCGAGCAGCCCGCCGTAGCCGGCGGCGTCGGCGCCCATGCGCTGGCGCGCGAGCACCGGCAGCAGCGCCCACAGCGAGCTGGTGAAGAACACGTACAGCCCGACGCGCAGCAGGATCCGCTTCAGCGCCGGCGAGTGGCGGACGAAGCGCAGGCCCGCGCGGATCGCGCCGAAGACGTGCTCGCGCGGCAGCGTCGTGACCGGCGCCTCGCGCCGCCAGAGAAACAGCACCCACAGCACGCCGAGGTACGACGCGGCGTTGAGCAGGAACGCGGCGCCGGCGCCGGCGAAGGACACCAGCACGCCGCCGATCGCCGGCCCGACCGCGCGGGCCAGGTTGAGCGACGCCGAGCTCAGCGCCACCGCGGCGGGCAGCTCGCTGCGCGGCACCAGCTCGAGCGTGATCGCGAGCCAGGCGGGCGCCGTGAGCGCGCTGCCGATGCCGAGCGCGAAGGTCAGGCCGAGGAGCAGCCAGGGATCCTCGCGTCCCTGCAGGGTGAGCACGCCGAGCGTCGCCGCGGCGAGCAGCATCCAGGTCTGGCTCGCGAGCAGCAGCTTGCGGCGGTCGACCATGTCCGCGAGCGCCCCCGCCGGCAACGCGAGGAGGACGAGCGGCAGGCTCGCCGCCGTCTGCACCAGGGCGGCCATCACGGGCGACGGCGTGAGCGACGTCATCAGCCACACGGCCGCGACGCTCTGCATCCAGGTGCCGACGTTGGAGGCGAGCGACGCGATCCACAGCGAGCGGAACAGGGCGCGCGCGAGCGGCGCCCACGGCGACGCGGCGCCGGAGGGCTCGGCCGGGAGCGATGGGGCTTCCGCGTTGCGCGCGATCGTCATCGGGGCGGCGGGCGCGACGCACGCCGGCGCCCGCCCGCGAGCCTACCGGATCCCTGCTGCCGTCGCCTCCGAACGCGACGCGACGGCGCGCACGTTACGGCTCGGCCCCGACGAGCTTCGGCCAGTTGGCGTCGGCCTTGCGGACGTTGCCGTCGACGTCCTGCTCCCACATCCGCTGCACGTCCTTGCTGTAGTTGAGGAACAGGCGCCCGCCGACGATTTTCCACGCCTCGGGGTCGACGCCGGCGGTCTTGCCCTGCGACACCGCCCACGCGCAGTAGCCGCCGTAGCTCGGCGCGTACGCTGCCGGGTCCGCCGCGAAGCGGTCGTGGTTCGCGGCGCTCGCAAAGCGCCAGGTCGCGCCCATCCACTCGAAGGTGTGCTCGGACGACCCTTCGACCGCGCGGCCCTCGGTGAAGTACGCGACCGGGTCGTATCCCTCGATGGCGATGCCGCGCCACGTCTCGTTGACCGGCTCGACGGCCGTGGCCGGTGTCGCGGCGAGGAGCCACAAGGCAAAAATCGCGAAGACTGCGAAATACGCTCTCATCGAAACGGGACCTCCTGCCCCGTTCGATGCCGCCGCGCGCGAAAGGTATCGGGCTTTACATCGTCGCGTCGCAAGGGGAAACTCGCGGCGGCACGCTCCTCAGGTGGAGCGCCCGAGATGTCTCCGCATTCCAGCACGCAGCGCGACGCGCTTCTGGCGTCATGAACGCCCCCCTGCAGGCGACGCGGCCCGAGGCGCCGCACCTCGCGGTGACGCGCCTCGACGCGACGTGGCTCGGCGCGCGTGCGCTCGCGCGCGTGCGCGCGCTTCTCGCGCCCGCCAACCGCGCGCTGCTCGTCGAGCTGGTCCGCACCGGCTTCAAGGTCGCAGACCACAACACGATCGCGGGAGCGCTGTGGAGCCTCGTCGCACCGTTCGCGATGCTGGTCGCGCTCTACCTCGTGTTCCGCAACCGCTTCGGCGAGGAGCTCACCGCCTACCCGCTCTACCTGCTGCTCGGCATCGCGTTCGTCAACTACTTCGTGACGGCGACGCGCTATCTGATCGTCGTGCTGCACGCGAACCGGGCACTGCTGCTCAACACCACCGTGCCGCGGGAGACCGTGATCCTCGCCCAGGTCGCCTTTCACGGGTACAAGCTGCTCGTCGAGCTCGCCCTGTGCTCGCTGCTCGCGGTCTACTACGGGACCTTCACCTGGAGCGGGCTCGCGGGCGCGGTGCCGCTCGTCCTGGGCTTCGTCGCGCTGGTCACGGGCGTCGGCATGCTGTGCGCCGTCGTGCACAGCTTCGCACGCGACATCGACCACATCTGGACCCTGGTGTCGCGCCTGCTGCTGTTCGTGACGCCGGTGTTCTACGGGCTCGACAGCCTGTCGCCGCTCGCTCGCTTCGTCATCTACTGGCTGAACCCGCTGACACCGTTCCTGGTCGCGTTGCGCGGCCTGCTGATCGGGCCGCCCGCGCATCCCGCCGTCTACGCGCATGCGATGCTGGTCGGCGCCGGGTCCCTGGTGCTGGGCTACGTCGCCTACCTGTTCGTCGAGGGGGCGGCGCTGGAGCGGACGTGAGCGAGGCGTGCGTCCGCGTCGCTCACGTGGGCAAGCGGTTCCTCGTCCCGCACACGCAGCGCACGGCGCTGCGCGCGCTGCGGGCGATGTTGCGCGGCGAGGCGCTGCGGCACGAGCTGTGGGTGCTCCGTGACGTGAGCTTCGAGATCGCGAGCGGCACTTGCACCGCGCTGATCGGCCGCAACGGCTCGGGCAAGACGACGCTGCTGCGGCTGCTGTCGGGGATCATCGAGCCGTCGACCGGGGTCCTCGAGGTCCGGCATCCGCCGCGTCCGCTGTTCAGCACCGCGGTGGGCTTCGTCACCGAGCTGTCGGTGGCGGACAACGTCTACCTGTTCGGCGCCGTGCACGGCATGACGCGCCCGCTGCTCGCACCGCGCCACGCGGAGATCCTCCGCCGGGCCGGCATCGCGCACCTGACGCACGCGCCGCTCAAGGACCTGTCCCTGGGCCAGGTGCAACGTCTCGCGCTGAGCGTCTTCGCCGAGACGCAGGATCGCTTCCTGATCTTCGACGAGGTCCTGGGCAACGTCGACCGGGCGTGGGCACGCCGCGCGGACCGCTTCTTTCGCGAGCTCGCCGGCTCCGGACGCACCGTCGTCATGACGTCCCACGACCCGGAGTTCCTGCGCGCCTACTGCTCGCGCGCGATCTGGATCGACGCGGGAGGCGTGCGGGCGGACGGCCCGTTCGACGACGTCATGGCGGAGTACGAGCGGTCGTGCGACGACGAGGACGCGGTCGGCGGCGCGCCGGAAGCGGACGCGGCGGACGGGACGCTCGGCGCCTGACTGCAACGCCGCCCGCGGCTCATCCGCATGGTCGCTGGGGGGTTCGCCGCGCGCGAATCCCGGGCATCCGCGACGCCGCGCGGCCGCGCGGCGCAACGTGAACGCGTCTTGCATGTTCCAGTCGAACGATGGTCGCGTGCAGGCTCAACGCAGGGCGTCCCCTAGCGCGTTCGCGGAAGCGCGCGCGCTCGACGTCGAGCTCTCCCTCGCCGACGCTCGAGCGTCGCGCCGATCGGCGATCGTACCGGAGCACGTCGTCAACGCCGGTTGACGCGCGTCCTTCGCAGTGGTGACGACGGTCCCGCGCGATCTGTGGACCTTCGCGCGGGACAACGGCTACCAGGAGTCGCCGTGTCCGGATTGTGCCGGCGCGGCGGACGGCACGCCGTGCGCGAACTGCGGCGGCACCGGCCGCCTGTG
>JBFMAS010000591.1:0-3938 GCA_040755575.1 Thermodesulfobacteriota bacterium | reverse complement strand
CAACGGCGTCCCGCAGGCGGCGTCTCCGTTCGGCGAGCTCGCGGCGCGCGCACTGCGCGGCGAAGCCCCGACCCGTGAGGAGGCGCGCGCGGTCCTCGCGACGCCGGACGACCTGCTCGCCGATCTGCTGCGCGCCGCGTTCGCGGTGCGCGAGCGCCGCTGGGGACGCCGCGTCAAGGTTTGCGTCCTGCAGAACGCGCGGTCGGGGCTCTGCCCGGAGGACTGCGGCTACTGCTCGCAGTCGAAGGTCTCGGCCGCGGACATCGACACCTACCGGCTGCTGCCGCAGGACGAGCTCGTCCGCGCGGCGGACGCCGCGGCCGCGCGCGGCGCTCGCCGCTACTGCATGGTCACGAGCGGCCGCGGGCCGAGCGAGCGCGACGTCGAGCAGCTCTGCACCGCCACCCGTGCGATCAAGCGACGCCACCCGGAGCTCGAGATCTGCGTGTCGCTGGGCCTGATGGACGACGAGCACGCGACGCGCCTCGCCGCGGCGGGCGTCGGCTGGGTCAATCACAACCTGAACACCAGCGAGCGCTTCTACCCGCGGATCTGCACGACGCACACCTACGCCGACCGCGTCGCCACCGTCCGCGCCGCGCAGCGGGCCGGCCTGCACACCTGCTGCGGCGGCATCATCGGCATGGGCGAGGACGACGAGGATGTGGTCGACCTCGGCTTCGCGCTGCGCGAGCTGCGCGTCGACTCGCTGCCCGTCAACTTCCTGCACCCGATCGGCGGCACGCCGCTGGGCGACCGTCCGGCGACCAGTCCGACGCGCGCTCTGCGGGCGCTCTGCCTGATGCGCTTCCTGAACCCCGACGCCGACATCCGGGCCGCCGGCGGACGCGAGCGGACGCTCGGCGACTGGCAGGCGCTCGCGCTCTACCCGGCGAACTCGATCTTCGTGAACGGCTACTTGACGACGCCGGGACAGGCCGCGGCCGAGGCGCAGCGCATGGTTGCGAGCCTCGGCTTCGAGCTCGAGGTGGACGAGGTCGCCTGAGCGCGGCCGCAGGAGCCGCTACTTCTTCGCGCCCGCCGCGGCGGCCGCCGGCGCCTCGCGCCGCGTCTGCGGGATGCCGATCTGCTGCAGGTGCTCGCCGAGCGAGGCGTCGAACTGCTCGGCGATCTCGCCCGCGGTGAAGCCGCCCTCCTTGTACATCGAGGCGATCGGGCGCGGCGTCTGGAAGATGGTGAAGGCGAAGCCGCGGCGGCCGAAGATCTGCCCGTTCACGTGCGCCGCGCGGTCGGACGCGAGGAACGCGACCAGCGGTCCGTTGAGGTCGGGGTTCATCTCCGGCGACACGGGGCGGTTCTCCATGCCCGGCATGCTGCCGACCATGCGCGTCATCCCGGACGGCGCGAGCGCGTTCACGGTGATCCCGTACTTGGCGAGCTCGATCGACCAGGTGAAGGTGATGCCCATCAGCGCCGCCTTCGCCGCCGAGTAGTTGGTCTGGCCGAAGTTGCCGCGCAGCCCGGCGCTCGAGGTGATGTTGATGATCCGCCCGAAGCCCTGCTCGCGCATGTGCGGGATCGCGTGGCTGCCGCAGTTGAAGCTGCCCTTCAGGTGCACCGCGAGCACCGCGTCGAAGTCCTCCTCGGTCATCTTCATGATCGAGCGGTCGCGGACGATGCCGGCGTTGTTCACCAGGACGTCGATCCGGCCGAAGGAGTCGAGCGCGGTCTGGATGATCCGCTTGGCGGCCCCGTGCTCCGACACCGAGTCGTAGTTCGGCACCGCCTTGCCCCCGAAGCCGGCGATCTCGCGGCAGACCTGCGCCGCGGGATCCTGATCCGAGCCGCGTCCGTCGAGCGACGCGCCGACGTCGTTCACCACGACGCGCGCGCCCTCCCGCGCCAGCGCCAGCGCGATGCCGCGCCCGATGCCACGTCCGGAGCCGGTGACGACCGCGACCTTGCCTTCGAGCAGCATGACCTTCCTTCCGCTTCCCGGGTTGACGACGATCCGAGTCGGCTAACACGCGAGCGCGAAAGCCGTCAACGCGCGGCGCCGATCCTGTCGTGCGGCGCCGATCCGTGTTTGACACGGGTGCCACGCGGTGGCGAGAACAGGGCCGTGCTGCTCCTCGGCGAGATCGTCCGGCGCCACGCACGCTACCGGGGCAAGCGCCTCGCCTACGTCCTCGACCACGCCGACGGACGCACCGAGCGCGTCACGTACGCGGAGCTCGACGCGGGCGCGAACCGCCTCGCGCACGTGCTGGCCGCGCGCGGCGTACGCCGCGGCGACCGCGTCGCCATCCTGGCGCAGAACTGCGTCGAGTACCCGTGCACGTACTTCGCCTGCTGCAAGCTCGGCGCGATCGTCGTGCCGGTCAACACGCGCAACAAGCGCGACGAGATCCGGCACGCGATCGAGTTCGCCGAGGCGCGCATCGCGCTCGTCGGCCCGGACTTCGCGGACGAGGTCGGGACGCTGCGCCGCCAGGGCAGCCTGCCGTTGCTCGACGACGTGCTGCTGATCGACGACGCGACCGCCGGCGCGAGCTCGACACTCGAGCGCCTCGCCCCGCTGCTCGCGAACGCGTCGGCGGAGGAGCCGCAGCCCGCCGACCCGCCCGACGAGCACGACGCCCACGTGATGCTGTTCACCAGCGGCACGACCGGCGTGCCGAAGGGCGCGCTGCTCTCGCAGCGTACCTACTTCCTCCAGGCCGGGCTCACGCAGACGATGAACGGGCTCACCGATCAGGACGTCGGGCTCAGCATGTTCCCGATGTTCCACATGGGCGGCTGGGCGACGCCGCTCGGCTACTGGGCGATCGGCGGCAGCCTGGTGATCATGCGCAAGGCCGACCCGCGTGCCATGCTGGCCGCGGTCGCGCGCGAGCGGGTGTCGTACCTCTACGCCGTGCCGACGCTGTACAACGCGATGCTCGCCCTGCCCGACTTCGACGGCTTCGACCTGTCGTCGCTGCGCCTGCTCGGCGGCGGCACCGCGTACATGCCGCGCGAGCAGATCGAGCGCATCACGCGCGCCTTCGGCGTCGACGCCATGGTCGTGATGTACGGCCAGACCGAGGCGGGCCCGGTGACGGCGCTGCGACCGCGCGACCTGCTCCGCAAGGCGGGCTCGGTCGGCACGCCGGTCAACAACGTCGACGTGCGGATCGTCGACGCCGAGGGTCGCGACGCGCCGCCGGGCGTCGCCGGCGAGATCGTCGTCAAGAGCGACTTCAATATGCTCGGCTACTGGCGCATGCCCGAGGCGACCGCCGCCGCCTTCGCCGGCGGCTGGCTTCACACCGGCGACCAGGGCCTGTGGGACGAGGACGGCTTCCTCTGGGTCGTCGGCAGGCTCAAGGAGATGATCAAGACCGGCGGCGAGAACGTCTTCCCCGCCGAGGTCGAGGCGGTCCTCCTGCGGCACGAGGGCATCGCCGAGTGCGCCGTGGTCGGCGTGCCCGACCCGGACTGGGGCGAGTCGGTGCTCGCGGTCGTGGTCGCGCGACGCGGCGCCTCGCTGAGCGAGGAGGAAGTGATCTCGTTCGTCCGCGAGCGTCTCGCGGGCTTCAAGAAGCCGCGCTGGGTCCGCTTCGTCGCCGAGCTGCCACGGACCGCGTCCACCCGGCAGGTGCAGAAGGCGCTGCTCGTCGACCGCTTCGTCCAGGGCTGGTGACCGCCCGCTGCCGTCCCGGTGCGCTACCGCCTCCGCCCCGTCCGCCCGCGGCACCGCTCGCGGCTCCGTCTGACGCTCGCGACGCTGCTGCTGCCGCTGATCGCGATCATCGCGCTGCCACGGCTCGAGTCCTCGCGCAGCCCGCTCGCGGAGCGCGAGGCCGCTCTCGCCATCGACCTCCGCGAGCCGCGCGCCGGCGAGCCGGCGCAGCGGCCGCGGGCAGCGGGCAGGTGGACGGCGCCCGCCATGGCGGCGGTCGCCCGGTTGCCGCGCCTCGCGGGCCACCGGGAGC
>JBFMAS010000590.1:0-5394 GCA_040755575.1 Thermodesulfobacteriota bacterium | reverse complement strand
CAGCGCGAGCAGCGCCGGGCGCGCCGCGGGCAGCACGAGCGCGCCGGCCAGCAGCACGAGCAGCACGGCGACGAACGCGCTCGGCACCAGGTGGCGCGGCTGCAGGAAGTCGGGGTGCTTGCGCAGCACGCGCAGGCGGCCGCGGCCGTAGTTCCAGTACTGGCGCGCGAGCGCTCGGAGCGTCGCGCGCGGCCGGTTGTATTGACGCAACCCCGGCGAGAACAGGATCCGCCCGCCCTGCTTCAGCATCCGCCAGTGCAGCTCGTCGTCCTCGCCGTACGCCATCGCAGGGTCGAACATCCCCGCGGCGACGATCGCGTCGCGCCGGTACGCGGGACAGCCGACGGTGCGCACGAGATGCTCCGCCGCGTCCTTGTCGCTGTACCAGCCGCCGCCGACGCCGATGCGCGACGAGCGCGCGAGCGCCGTGACGCGCTCGAGCAGCTTGTCGCCGGTGGGCAGGTACGGGCCTCCGACCGCGACGACGCCGGCGTCGCGCTCGAGCAGCGCCACGACCGTGCTCAGGTAGTCGGGCGCGACCCAGCCGTGGGCGTCGACGCGCGCCAGGACCTCGCCGCGCGCCTCCCGCACGCCGAGGTTCATCGCCGCCGCCTGGTTGGCGCCCTCGCAGCGCAGCAGGCGGACGCGCGGGTCGCGCAGCGCGTAGCGCTCGACGATCTCCGGCGTCCGGTCGCGCGAGCGGTTGTCGACCACCAGGATCTCGCAGCGCTCGGCGGGGTAGGTCTGCGCGAGCAGCGAGTCGAGGCACGCGCCGATGAAGCCCTCCTCGTCGCGCGCCGGCACGACGACGGTCACGAGCGGCGCCGTCGCGGCCGCGTCCGCACGGGCGGGCCGCGTCCGTTGCGCCGGTGTCCGCGCGAGGTCCGGCGGCACCGGGCGCGGCGGCCCGCCGGTCGCGCGCATCCCGGTCGCGAGGATGCCCGCGTAGCCGCGCAGCCTGCCGACGAGCCGTCCCTCGCCGGGATGGCGCAGCGTCCAGAGCAACTCGCCGAGCGCCGACCAGGCGAAGCACAGCCAGGTGACGAGGCCGCGCGGCAGCTGCTCGCGCACGAACAGGAAGCGGTTCAGCACCGCCATCTCGGCACGCTCCGCGCCGCACGGCCGTCCGCCGCCCGCCTCGCGATGGTCGAGCCGGGCGCGCGGCGTGAGGACGAGCTTTCCCCGGCGCGACACCCGGTACGAGAAGTGCAGGTCCTCGCCGAGCGCATA
The DNA here is from genome assembly GCA_040755575.1 of Thermodesulfobacteriota bacterium. Classification (GTDB taxonomy): domain Bacteria; phylum Desulfobacterota; class Binatia; order UBA12015; family UBA12015; genus DATCMB01. The sequence continues at coordinate 4,164 of JBFMAS010000590.1, read as the reverse complement.
GCCCGTCAAGCGCTCGTCGAACGCCGCGTCGGCGAGCACCTCGCGGCGAAAGCTCATGTTGCACCCCGACAGGAACTCGACCTCGAGCCGCCGGCGCGGCGAGAAGACGTACTCGGGACAGCCCGAGCGCTTGACGCGCCCCGCGCCGTGGCCCGGCAGGAGGAAGAAGCGACGGAACGCCCGCTTCGCCGTCGATTCGACCGGCGTCGGATCGGGGACGAGCGCGCCCCCGACGCCCGCGACCAGGTGCTCGTCGTCCGTCGCGTAGACGGCCCAGATCTCCTCGAGGTAGCGCGCCTCGAGCACCGTGTCGTCGTCGAGGTAGAGCACGACCTCGCCCGTCGCGCGGCGGGCGCCGACGTTGCGCTGCCGCGGCAGACCGGGCTCGCTCTCCAGGTGGACGACCGCGCACGCGGAGCCGACCGCCTCCGCGAAGGCGCCCACCTGCGGACGGGCCGGCGGCGTCCCGGCGTCGACCACGACGAGCTCGCGCGGCAGCCGCGTCTGCTGCGCCAGCGCCGCCAGGCAGGCGGCCAGCTCGCCGGGGCGGTCCTTCGTGCACACGACCACCGAGATCGGCAGCGTCGAGGGGGGGCCGTCCATCGTCACGCCCTCTGCAGCCGGACGCCGGTGGGCTCGCCCCTGCAGACCTTCGTCGGCCGCCGCACCCGTCCGGTGCGGAAGCGGAGCCAACCCCAGGCCGCTCCGGCGAAGCGCACGGCGTCGTAGTAGTGGTCGTCGCCGTTCCCGCCGGGCGACCGCCGGATGGCGGACCGGGCCGCACGCAGGCCGCTGTGCGACGCCTCGCGCGTCAAATAGAGAAGCGTTCGTACGGTGGGGAACGACGCGTAGTGGTCGTAGCGCTCGGCGAGCAGACAGTTGCCGATCGCGTTCTTCGCGTACAGGTGGAACAAGCCGCGGGTGCTCGAGCGGTGCTGGTGCCAGACCAGGGCGCACGCCTCGTAGACCAGGCGCAAGCCGGTCTCGCGCTGCATCCGCCACGAGAAGTCGAGGTCGCCGCCGTAGATGATCGAGGCGTCGAAGCCGCCGATGCGCTCGAACGCCGAGCGCCGGTACGCGGCGTTCGCGGTCTGCGCGAACGGCAGCACCGGGTGGGCGAACGCGCGCTCCGCGACGATGCAGCGACCCGCCTGGTAGCGCTCGATCGCGGTTCCGGTACGCGCCGCGTGGATCGTGCCCGCCACGCCGCCCACGTCCTGGGAGCGAAAGGCGCCGGCCAGGGCGCGCACCCAGCCGCGCTCGACGACGCAGTCGGCGTCCGTGAAGGCGAGGATCGGGGCGTCGGTCGACGCGACGCCGCGGTTGCGCGCCGCGTACGAGCTCTGCACGTCGTCCTCGGTCACCAGCCGGACGGGGTAGCGAGCCACGATCTCGCGCGTCCGATCGGTCGAGCGGTTGTCGACCACGATCAGGTCGAGCGCGTCGTGGGGGTAGTCCAGCTTGACGAGCGATTCGATGCAGTCCGTGATCGTGTCCTCGCCGTTGTAGACGGGGACGATCACCGCCACCTTCGGCAGCACGCCGTCGCGCGGAGGCATGACCGTCGCGCTCACGCCGCCTCCGTGTGCTCGACGCTCGTCAGCTCGAGGCCGCGCGCGACCCACTGCTCGAGGTCGTGCAGCGAGAGCTCGGCCGCCTCGTGCTCGATCGCGAGCATGCCCGCGTAGCCGGTGTGCCGCAGCGCCGCGACGAATCCGTTCAGGCCGTCGCCCTCCCCCGGCAGCGCCGCATCCATCCGGTACGCGCGGTTCAGCCGCCGCCGCCAGAGCCCGATCCGCCCGGGCGGCCTGACCGCCTTCAGGTGGACGTTGAAGGTGCGTGCGCCGAGGCGCTCCGCGACCTCGATCAGGTCGCAGCCGAGGAAGGCGAAGTGGCCGGTGTCGATGTTGACGCCGACCGCGGGCGAGCACGACGCGAGCGCCTCGTAGTCCGCCGGCTTCGCGATCTCCGCGTACCAGTGGTTCTCGATCGCGAAGCGCATGCGCGCGACGCTGCACGCGCGATCGACCAGGCCCAGCGAGCTGCGGTCGACGATCCCCGTCACCAGGTCGACCCCGAGCCCGCTCGCGATCTCGATCGCGCGGTCGAGCCGACGCGCGACCTCGTGCGGCGGCAGGTCGAAGAGCCCGCCCGCGCAGTAGGCGCGCAGCTCGAGCCCCTGCTCGCGCGCTTCCTCGGCGATCTCACCGGGCTCGCCCTCGGCGTCGCGCACGTGCCCGGCCCACAGCTCCACCGCGGAGAACCCGAGGCGCCGCATGAGACGGAACGCCTGCGAGCGCGTGCAGGTCTTCAGGCTGTAGCTGTTGCAGGCGAGCTCCACTTGTCGCGCTCCTTTCGTCCGTTGCGGTCGTCTCGCTCGTGGCTGTCGACCTTGGGCGCCGTGCCGGCCGAGCGCCACATCGTCGGCGTCCACCAGCTCCACTCGACGCAGCGCGCGCAGGCGGGCGCCTCGAAGCGCCCCTCGACGTGCATGCGGCGCAGCCGCCGCATCTCCGCACCGTGCCAGGCCGCCATCACGCCGTGGTCGCGGACGTTGCCGAGCGGCGTACGGATGTCGTAGTCGCGCTCGCAGGAGGTCAGCGAGCCGTCCCAGAAGATGTAGCTGTGGTACCAGAGGTTCGGGCACGGCATGCGCTTCATCGGCAGCCGCTCCTCCTCGGCGCGGTGGCTCGTGATGGCCTCGACCTGGTCGCCCCACGAGTCGAGCGCCTTGACGTTCACTTGGTCGACGCCCGGACGGTCCCAGCGCCGGAGGAACTCGTCGACCTCGGCGCGCGTCTCGTTCATCGCGATGATCTGCAGGACGACGCGCAGGTGGCTGCCCGTCTGCTCCTTCAGCTCGAGCAGGCGGTCGACGTTGCGCAGCACCTTGTCCCACTTGGCGTTGACACGCACGCTCTCGTAGGTCTCCCTGGTCGCGCCGTCGAGCGCGAGGTAGAGCACGTCGAGCCCCGAATCGAGCACGGCGCGCGCACGGTCCTCGTTGAGCAGCGTGATGTTGGTCGACGTCTCGACGCCGAGGCCCGCCTTCTTCCCGTAGCGGATCATGTCGAACAGCTTCGGGTGCATGAGCGGCTCGCCCCACGAGTGCAGCACGGCGGAGACCGACAGCGGCCCCATCTCGTCGACGATCGCCCGGTAGAGGTCCATGTCCATGTAGCCCTTGGGACGCTTGATGACGCCGAGGCCCGTCGGGCACATGATGCACTTCAGATTGCAGTAGTTCGTCGACTCGATGTACAGCCGGTCGGGGACGAACCGCCCGTGATCCGCGCCGCGCCTGTACGCGGCATACTTGACGGGCATGTCGAGCTTCGCGCGAACGGCCTTGGCCCGGCTTCGTACGGCGCTTCGCACCTTCTCGAGGGTCTGCAGCAAGTTGCTCTCCTGTTGGTTGAAGAGATCCGTCAAGCCGCCGCCGATTGCGCCTCGGCGTGACGGGACCGGGCGCCGACCGACACGTGCCGCTTCTTCTCCGCGCGCACGAACAGGTAGCGCGCGAAGACCGACGGGCGGAGACGCACGAGCGACGGGTACGCCGCGTGCACGAGGCGGCCGATGCCGCGCTTGTAGAACCAGCGCGGATAGAGCCCTTCGCACCACAGCCCGGCGTGGCCGAGCAGCTCCTTCACCTCGAGGCCGTTGCGCTCGCAGTGGCGGCGCATCTCGTACGCCGTCAAGTGCCGGATGTGATACGGGTCGGTCGGGCTGTTCGCGATGTACGGGAAGCGCCCGAAGAGCAGCCACAGGCGATAGCGCCAGTGGCCGGTGTTGGGCTCCATCCAGATGAACTTGCCGCCGACCTTCAGCACCCGCAGGCACTCGGCGATGTTGTCGTCGAGGTAGAACAGGTGCTCGAGGTTGGAGTTGCAGACGACCGTGTCGAAGCTCTGGTCGTCGAACGGCAGCTTCATCGTGTCGAGGTCGACCTGCTGCGTCGGGATGCCGCGGCGCGCGGTGCGCTCGGCGCCGACGCGCGACACGTCCGTGCCGATCACGTCGGCGCCGCGGTCGCGCAGCAGCTTGGCGAGGAACCCGGGACCGCAGCCGGCCTCGAGGACCTTCTCTCCCGGCTCGACGCGCGAGACGATCATCTTCAGGCGGTCGAAGTCGACCTCGCCCTCCGGGAGATCCGTCCAGTGC
>JBFMAS010000589.1:0-4193 GCA_040755575.1 Thermodesulfobacteriota bacterium | reverse complement strand
CGCCGCGACGCGCCCCACCGCGACGACGACGCCCGCGACGATCGCGAGGTCGGCGGTGCGCGGCTCGGCGCCGGTGCCGTCGACGACCGTTCCCCCGCGGACCACGAGGTCATGCACGTGCCTTCTCCCCGACCGGGCGCGCGAGCCCGACCTCGATGCGGCCGGCCTCGACGACGCGGACCGGGAACGACGCGACCGGACGGCGCACGGGCGGCGCCGCCGGGCTGCCGTCCCGTACGTCGATCTTGCCGCCGTGCAGCGGGCACTCGAGGACGAAGCCGCACAGGCGTCCCCCCGAGAGGGGCGTCCTCGCGTGCGAGCACTCGTCGCGCAGGACGAACGGCGTGCCGTGCGCGTTGCACAGCACGTACGCCTCGCCGCCGATGGTGAACGCCCGCGTGCGTCCCGGGTCGGGCAGCGCGACCGGCACGGAGGTCCACTCGAGGTCGCCGCTCAACGCGCCGGCTCCCGCTCGAGGTAGCGCATCAGCGTGTCGTGGAAGTGGCGGAGGCGCACCTCCTGCGTGCCCAGGTGCAGCTCGCGGAATGCGCTCGAGCGCATCCCCTGCTGGATCCGGGGCAGGTTGTAGAGGTCCTCGTCGAGCAGGTTGCCGCCCTCGAGCAGGCCTTCGAAGCGGTCGCCGTCGGCGGCGCGCAGGCGGATCTTCTCCGGGCGCGGGACGTCCTGCCCCGGCGCGTTCACCAGGTTCACGAAGTCGAAGAGCATCCGGTTCGGGTCGTCGGGGTGCGGGCGGTGCGTGAACACCCAGACGAACAGCGAGTGCGTGTTGAAGGTGACGTTGGGGAAGATCGTGTAGTGCCAGTCGTCGCACATCTGCGACTCGTCGAGGCGCGAGAAGTCGGCGCCGAGCATCGGCGCCATCGCGCGCACCGCACCGGCGAAGGCGGCGCGCGCCTGCGCCTCGCTGCCCTCGAAGCCGCGCACGCCCACGCGCTCGAGGAAGAGCTCCTTGATCTCCGGCGTGACGGTGCCGGCACCGGGATGGCGCAGGCTCGCCTGCAGCTCCGGGTAGATCATCCGTGTATGCTTGTCGAAGCAGTCGTAGCGGGTGCGCGTGTCGTCGCTGAAGGCGATCGTCCACGGATGCGTCGCCGAGATGTGATACGCCTCGTTGAACGCGTCGACCGACGTCTTCCAGTTGCAGTCGATCTCGATCGTGCAGTCGAAGGCGACCTTCCAGCGCTCGAAGCCGTACACGTCGAGCTGGTCCGCGACGACGCCGAGGTAGTCGCGCAACGGCTCGACGTCCGGGTCGAGGCAGACGAACACGAAACCCGCCCAGGTGTCGCACCGTACGGGACGCAGGCTCAGCCGCTCGACCGGGACCCCTTGCGGGAAGCACTCGGCGTCGAGCGCCGCGATCAGCGTGCCGTCGAGCGCGTAGCGCCAGCCGTGGAACAGACAGGAGAACTCCGCCGCGTGGCCGCGACCGGGCTCGCGCAGGCGGTTGCCGCGGTGCATGCAGACGTTGTGGCGCGCGGCGATGGACCCGTCGGGCAAGCGGACCACCAGGATCGACTCGGCGCCGATCTCGAAGGTGAAGTAGTCGCCGGGCTCGGGCACGTCGGACGCGCGCCCCGCGAGCAGCCAGACGCGCGTCCACATCCGCTGCCGTTCGCGCTCGGCGAAGGCCGCGCTGGTGTAGCGCTCCTTCGGGATCGGGACGTCGTCGAGCTCCGCTGGTCTCGCGATTGCGCTCGTGCTGCTCACCGGCAGGCCCTCCTCGAGGCACCGTCCGGGAAATTGACCAGCGAGTCAATAATGCGAGATTCGTCCACTGGTTCGGTCACTTGCGGAACAGCGTCCCGCGGATCAGGCGCTCCGCGTGGCGCAGCATGGCGTCGTGCTCGGCGGGATCGGGCACCGTGCCGCGCAGCCAGGCGAGGCCGAAGCTGAGCGCCGTGACGACGCCCACGGCGGCCCCGACGTCGAGCTCGGGATGCAGCTCGCCGGTCCGCACTCCCTCCTCGATCCAGCCGCGGAACAGCCGCGGGATCGTCGTGCCGACGTCGGTCACGGTCCGGGCGAGCTCCGGATGGCGGCGGATGTCGAGCGGCGCGCTGGCGAGGAACTCGGCGAGCCCGGGGTGCTCGCGGTTCAGGCTCGCGTTCGCCGCGAAGGCGGCACAGAGCCGGTCGACGCAGGTCGCCGCGCTCGCGGCCGCCGCGCGATAGGCCTCGAGCAGGAGCGCGATCGAGTCGCTCTGCACGGCGGCGAACAGCGCCGCCTTCGAATCGAACCAGTGGTACAGCGCCGGCGGCGTGATCCCGGCCGCGGCGGCGATCTGACGGTTGCTCGCCTGGCCGTAGCCGGCGCTGGCGAAGGCGCAGCGGGCTGCGGCGAGGATGCGTGCACGCGTCGCGGCGCTGACCGCGGCCGAGGGCCGGCCGATGCGGCGCGCGTGCATTCTCGTCGACACGCGGCCGACCCTACCGCAGCGACGGGCGGGCCGCTCGCGCAGCGGTCGACCGCGCCTACTTCTCCGCCGGCCGCGGCCGGTCGACGAGCGCCTTCGGCGTGAAGGTGACCTTGCCGTTCTGCAGCTCGACCTCGAGGTAGTCCCCCGGCGTCAAGTCGAGCTCCTCGACGATCCGCTTCGGGATCACCACCTGGTGGGTTGCACCCAGCTTCACGGCCTGCGGCCGGCGCTCGATCCGTTCTCTTCGTCTACGACGCTCCATTGGACGATCTCGGCCGGAGCGCTCCACGGAAGCGCACTGCCGGCAAAGACGCAGCTCGCAAACATGAGGCCGAGCGAAAGCGTCGCGCGTACGCGGCTCCTTCGCCTCCCGTGCCGCAGCCGCGGCCAAAACTACAGACCTACAACGACGGTACTTACATAGAAGGCGGGGTGCCGCGCGGAAAGCCCGCCGTTTCCTCGCGCCGCGCCGCTGGCCGCGGGCTTGCTCTGTCTCCGATCGGGAATGGTCCCCGAGCACCAGTCGGGTGCGGAGAGACGACATGAAGGCCACCGAGCTCCTCAAGCGACAGCACCGCGACGTCAAGGATCGGTTCAAGCAGCTCAAGAAGGTCAGCGACGCGCGGCGCCGGCGGTCCGCGCTGGACGACATCGCGGCGCAGCTCGCGGCGCACATGCGCATCGAGGAGCAGATCTTCTACCCGGCGGTGCAGGAGATCGGCACCAAGAAGGCCGGGGAGATCGTCCCCGAGGCGTACGAGGAGCACCACGTCGCGGCGCTGGTGCTGCGCGAGCTGCCCAAGGTCGACCCGAAGGACGAGCGCTTCGAGGCCAAGATGACCGTCCTCGAGGAGCTGATCGAGCACCACGTCGAGGAGGAGGAGAAGGAGATGTTCAAGCTCGCCGAGAAGCTCGGTCGCGAGCGCCTGGCGGAGCTCGGCGAGCAGCTCGAGGAGGCCTTCGCCGGCCAGGTCGCCAAGCATTGAGGGCGCTGGGCCGCGGAGGGTCGCCGATGTCTGGCGACGTCAAGAAGATCCCGGTCGCCGGCCACGGCAGCCTGCGGCTGCCCGCGGTCGACGTCGACGGCTACAACGTCGAGCTGCGCGACGACGAGGGCTTCGTCGGCGACCGGGCGAGCCGCCGCGCCTTCGGCGAGAGCCTGGAGAAGTGGCGCGAGCCGCTGCGCAAGCTCGGGGCCGATCCGTTCGGCGAGCGCGAGACCGAGGAGCTCGGCAAGAAGGAGCTCGAGGCGATCCTGGCCAAGGGCGACCCCGAGGCGGCCGGCGTCGTGCAGGGCGCGATCGAGGATTTCGCGCAGGAGCTCGCCGGCGTCATCCGGCGCTTCCTCAAGCTCAAGAGCTGGCGCGACACCGAGCGCATCGTCGTCGGCGGCGGCTTCAGCTTCGGCCGCATCGGCGAGCTCGCGATCGGGCGGGCGAGCGTGATCCTGAAGAGCGAGGACACGCCGGTCGAGGTGACGTCGATCCACAACCACCCCGACGAGGCCGGCCTGATCGGCGCGGTGCACCTGGCGCCGTCGTGGATCTTCTCGGGACACGACGCGATCCTGGCCGTCGACATCGGCGGGACTAACATCCGCGCCGGCGTCGTCGAGCTCAACGCGAACAAGGCGCCCGACCTGTCGAAGGCCTGCGTGTGGAAGTCGGAGCTGTGGCGCCACGGCGACGAGAAGGTGAAGCGCGACGAGGCGGTCGAGCGGCTCGTCGAGATGCTGCGCGGGCTCATCCGCCGC